>JAKEHX010000028.1 GCA_022614795.1 Planctomycetaceae bacterium
AGAGAAGCGGAACTCGTACTTGGACACGGGGATTATGCAGAGGCTGCGGCCTTCGCTTGCTGATGAGCGAGGTCAGTAAACACCTGGAGCGCATTGTCGTTTGGCGGCGGGGTCAGTCTGATGTGCGCGGCTTGGAGGAGGAAGAGGCCCTCTTCAGCCGCCCAGGAAGCGTATCGTACCGCGAGAGCTGCCGAGCGCGAATTGCTGTCGCGAGCCGCATAGACACTATCGACGGTCAAAGCGATTTGCGATCGGAAATTGCGGTGGTCGATTCTTGCCTCGAGTCCATGCTCGGCAATTTGCTTTGCACTTGCCATCGCATTTTGGAGGCAGACGACGGACTCTTGAGGGCCGCAATAGATATTCAGGACTCCCGCAGCAGCATGGACTGCCTTTTGAACAATTTGCTGAATCGACATCAGGTCTTCTCCTGGTTGAGAGTTCGCGTTCGATCCCGTTACAAACCAAACTGTGCTTTCGAGATCAAGCCGCCGTTGCGGAAGGTGCAATGAACTCCCTTGAAGCCTTCGTGCCAATGATATATCTCCAGATTGCCGTGCTGGGCCACCTGCTCACCACCGTCATGATCGAGAATCAGGTCCACCTCTAATTTGGACATCCCGTCCTTGAGGAACAGATAGCCTTCCATCGTCATTCCGAGGCCGTATCCAGTCTCGCGTTTTTCTTTTGCTTCCGCCAACCGTTGGACCCGTTCGCGGGCCTCTCGCCACTGACGGTGGGCGGCGGCCATTCTCGCCTCAAGCTCACTGGATTTCCGATTGAAGCGGTCCAACTCGTCTGCAACTTGACGCCGCTCTCGTTCCAGCTCCGGTGAATGGTCGCCTGCAGCGGCACGCTCGAATACCGAATCATATCTGGGTGCCTTGTCGAGATATTCGCGGTTCTTCGCGACCATCTCCTCGTACGCGGCGAGAGCGTCTGGAGGCCAGTCGGCGGGCGGTGGGGGCAATTCAAGCCACTCACGCACAAGTTCCTGGGACTTACGGAAGTGGAACCCAGCTACCCGAGCCTGTGCCTGCGCTTCGGATTCGAGGATTCGCGATTGCTCCTGCTGACTCGGACCGCGTGAGCCTGATGCGATTACAAAGACGATTGGCAGGACGAAAGTGACGACCGCGATTAGGAGGACGCGCGTCCACAAGAACTGCGATTGCTGCGCGGCTGGTTTGTCAAGGATCGCTTGTTCCACTGCTGTGGCCTCCGAGAAGCGCAAGTGAATGCTCCGGCAAGCGTAGCTCACCGCAGTCAATCGCGGGGGACACAGCCATTTTTTCAGACCAGGCGAAACTCGGACTTCGTCCAGGCCGAGCACATAATCGTTACATTCGACTTATCTCGCTTCGCCTGGAAGCGGCAGCAGCAGCCACGGAGGAAGCACGGACGGGCGCGAATGCGGCGCGCCTCCGATCCGTGTTCAGTCCGTGGCTCCCGATAGCCGCGGCTCGGCAGGAGCCTCGCCCTACCGAGCCGCGCGCCCGAGTCCCTGCCGCTCCGCCTGGGAGCGAGGAAAAGTGGCGGCATTTCCGCCCTCTAATCGTCGGGGTTGTCGAGCAACTCCTGGAGGCGCGAGCGTAACGCGCTGGGCAAGCGGCCAGCCCACGTCGCATCGATGAGGCCGACCGAGATCATGTCCAGCAAGTGAACTTGATCTTTGCGGCGAAACGAAGTCAGTTTCATCCGGACGAGCGGTTCCAGTGGGAGCATCCGCGCATCGTCGATCAATTCATAGTCGTCGATGCCAGGGACCGGTTCGGGGTCCTCCTTCCGGACCTTTTCACCAGCGAAGATGACGTGGACCGCGTCGCGGGCCTTGGCCTCGGGACCGTCGAGAAACATATCGACGCTCGCCGCGTGGCGATAGATGAACCCGGCGTCTGCGAGTGCGCCAATCGCTCGCGGCAGGTCCGCGCGATTGAGAATAATGTCCACATCGCGCGTGTTACGGACAACCGATTCGTCCACCTGCGCCACCCAGTGCTGCACGGCATTGCCACCCACGACGGCGTACGGCACGCCGGCGGCGTTGAGCGCCGCGGTCGTCCGCCGCAGCCGATCCTTGACGTTTTGCACGGCTCGCTCAATTCTGGCCCACAGGGCCTCGCCGCGATACTTCACCTCGATCATCGCTCACCTCACACGCCAGTATAGCTCCTGCGATACAAGGGAGGTGAACTTATCGTGCGTCCCCGAGGCAGAGCCTCGGGTAGCGCGTTCCCAGGCGGAGCCTGGGAACGAGTTCGACGAGTTCGGTTACGCCAGCGGGTCGGTGCCCTGTTCCAGCAGGATCACCCCGTGGCCCGGCCGGTCGGGATAGATGCAGCGGCCGCGGTCGAGGCGCACTCCGTCGGCGATGTCCTTGGCCAGCAGCACCGCGCCGTCCATATCGACGTAGTCGAGGAGCGGCAGAAGCTGGGCGATAGCCGAAATGCCGACGGTCGATTCGGTCATGCAGCCGACCATGACCGCCAGGCCCAGGCGGCGGGCCTCGGCGATCATCCGGCGAGCCGGCGTCAGGCCGCCGCACTTGACGAGCTTGATGTTGATGCCGTGGAACAGACCGCCGCACCACGGAACGTCGTCTTCCCTAATGCAGCTTTCGTCGGCAAAAATCGGCAGGGCGGATTCTACGTGGATGCGCTGGTGAAGGTGCGACGGCGCGTCGCGATGGAGTGGCTGCTCGATAAACTCGACGCCCAGTGATTTCAGCTCCGGTGCATACGCGATTGCCTGGTCCGCCGTCCAGCCGCAATTGGCATCGACGCGAAATGTGGCGGCTGTGTGTTTCCGCAGTTCGCGGACGACTTCCAGGTCGCGGTCAGTGCCCAGCTTGATCTTGTAGATCGGCCAGCCGGGAAACTCGTTCATCTTGGCGACCATCACGTCGATCGTGTCGATGCCGATGGTGTAATTCGAGGCGGGTGTCTTGTCGGTCGTAAGCCCCCACAGTTTCCAGACCGGCTGGCCGCGGAGCTTGCCCCACAGGTCGTGGGCCGCCTGATCGAGGGCACAGAGGGCGAACGGATCATCCGCGAGGGCCGGCTGGCACTGTTGCCAAAGCATGGCGGGATCGTTGGCGGTCGCCGATTCGAGCATGGGCCGCAGAGCCGCCAGGTCGCGCGCCATCCGTTCGATCGTGAAGCCGTAATATTTATTGCTCGTCGCCTCGCCGTAGCCGCTCACGCCCTCCTGCGTCAACTCGACCACCAGCGTCGGCTGGCTGGTGATCGACTCGCGGCTGATGGTGAAGGTGTGGGCGAGGGGAAGGTCGTAGGCGTGAAGTTTGAGTTGCATATTTTCTCCCTCTCCCTGTGGGAGAGGGCCGGGGTGAGGGTGTCCGAGCGAGAGCGGCGAAAGGAAACAACCCTCACCCTAACCCTCTCCCACGGGGAGAGGGGACTGCCGACTCAGGGCTTTATGGCATCCAAAGGGACGATCCGCAACTGTCCCCCTGCTCCGGCGAGCACAGCCCCTCTGCGGTCGCGTAAGGCGGCGACGGCATAGGCGACGCCGTCCAGGCCCGGGCCGAGATGCTGCACTTCAATCGTCTGCGGATCGACGGCCCGGAGCTTCCCGTCTTCACACGCCGCCAGCACGTGTGACCCGCTCGGCGTCCACGCCAATGCCGTAGGGGGCGAAGGCAAGCGAACAAACCGCACTAACCGGCCGATTGTGGGCTGCCAGAAGCGGACGGTGCGGTCCGCACCGCACGAAGCAACCATCACCGGCCCGTCGTGTTTGCCCGGCCGAATCGCCAGGTCGCGGACCGCGGCTGTATGGTTGTCGAGCGAGCGGCGAATGTTGCCTGTGGCCGGCTCCAGCACACGAATCGACTGGTCAATGCCGGCGGAAAGCACAAGGTCATCCGCGGGCAGCCAGGCGGTCGAGAGCACGGCCGCGGAGTGGCACTCATACGTCTTGGTTTCGCCGCCGCTGGCGGGCGCGATGCGAACCTTGCGGTCGCCGCCGGCGATTGCCAGTTGAGAGTTGTCGGCATTCCACGCCAGTCGGTAAGCCAGGTCGCCGCCAGCTGCGAGAGTCGTCTTGAGCGTTGCATCAGGCCACTGCCGGACTTCGACCCTCCCCTGCTCTGCCGGCGAGCCGCCCGCGATTGCCAGGAGCTTGCCGTCGGGTGAAAACGCCAGGTCGTGAACCTGCACCAGGTCCGTAGCCAGCGACCGCTTGATCGCCAGGTCGGGGAGCGAATGAATCTGCACGCCGGCTTGGGAGGCGGTGACGACCTGCGCGCCGTTGGGCGTAATTGCCAGGGCGATGATGGGCGGCGAGGGGGCGGCGGCCAATAGCAGGATCGTCAGTGACGGCGCGAGCAGCATGAGACGTCGGAAGTCGGAGGTCGGAGGTCGGAGGTCGGAAGTCGGAGGTCAAGTACTGACTACCAAGTACTGAGTACCCAGTACTGAGTGCTAAGTACCAAGCCCCGGACTTCTGACATCCGACCCCGACCTCTAACCAAGCAATTCTTTCACGACCTTCCCGTCGCGGCTGATGTGCACGGGGCGGCCGTCGGCGGTGTGCAGGAGCTGCTGCGGATCGATTCCCAGGAGCGTGAAGATCGTGGCGGCCAGGTCGGCAGGCGTGACGGGGCGGTCCTTGGGGCTTTCGCCGGTCGCGTCGCTAGCGCCGATCACCTGCCCGCCCGGCACGCCGCCGCCGGCCAGAAGGACGCTGAAGACCCGCGGCCAATGGTCGCGGCCCCCCTGCGTGTTCAGCTTCGGCGTCCGGCCGAATTCGCCCATTACCACGATCAGCGTCTCGTCGAGCAGGTTGCGATCCACCAGGTCGTCGATCAGCGCGGAGAGGGCCAGGTCCAGCGACGGAATCAGGCCGACAGGCACTTTGGCCCCGGTGTACCCTTCTTTGAGCTGCGTGTAGAGATTCTGGTGGGTGTCCCAGCCGGGATAGGTCACGGTGACGAACGGCACGCCCGCCTCGATCAGCCGGCGGGCGAGGAGCGTGCTTTGACCGATGGTCCGGGGACCGTATTTCGCGCGGGTTTCGGTGGACTCTTTCGACAGGTCAAACGCCGCCTTGGCCTCGGGCGAGGCGATCAGGCGATAGGCTTGTTCGAGCGGCTTAGTTGTAGGCACACTCCGTGTGCCGTCTACTTCCACGCCGCGGCTGAGGCGGTCGAGGGCCTCGATATATTGCCGCCGGCGGTCGATCCGCTCGCTATCGAGGCCGGGGAAGAAGTCGAGGTCTTGCACGCGGAAGTCGGCACGAGCAGGGTTGCCGCCGACCTCGAACGGCCGGACGGCCTTGGGGAGATAGCCGTTGCCGCTGATTCGCTGGCCCCCGACGCCGAAGTCGGGAACCGCGACGTGCTTGGGGAGCGTGCGAGTCTCGGGATCGAGATGAGCCACGACGGAACCAATGGCTGGATACGCGAGCGCCGACGTCGGCGGATAGCCGGTGAGCAGGTAGTGAGTGCCCAGGTTGTGCTCGCCGAGGGGCGAGGTCAGCGAGCGGACGATCGCCGTGTGCTGGATACGTTTGGCCAGGCCGGGAAACGACTCGCAGATTTGAATTCCCGGCACCGACGTCGCGATCGGCAGCAGCGGCCCGCGGACCTCTTGGGGCGCATCGGGCTTCAGGTCGAACGTTTCGAGGTGGCTGGGGCCGCCATCGAGCCAGATCAGGATGCAGCGTTTGGCCTTGACGCTGGCCGCTGCTTGTGCTGAGTGAGTGAAACAGTGCGCAAGGCCGACGCCAAAAGCGGTAAGGCTGCCAACGCGGACGAAATCGCGGCGGGTGACGCCGTCGCAGCGACGGAAGGAGTTACTTGCCATGGCTGGGTCTCAAACGCGATTCCGGCGATAGGAACAACAGGAATATGGAGGACAGGAAAATGGGTTCCCACTCACGCCCGCAAACATTTTGAACATAAGGAAACAAAGGCAAAAAAGCTAAGAGGTGGTATTTCTCCAGGTCAATCGGCGCTCCGACTGCCCGTCTTTGTTGCCTTTGTTTCCTTCTGTTCCAATTCCTCTGCTTCGATTACCGAGATTATCCTCGTCAACTCCTAATGGTTCGTCACAAACTCGCGGCAGCTAAGCAGGCTCCAGGCGAAGTCGATGCATCGCTCGGCTCTTGACTCGCTGCCAAGTTGCGACCGCCAGAAGGTTTGCTCCTGATCGGTCGGCAGCCGCGAAAGGGTGCGCAAGTAGTACTCCTCGATGAGGTTCCCCGTGGGCTCGTGCCCGTAGGCCAGTTTGGCGAGCGCGTGCCAGGAGTCCCCCAGCCGCGAGTTTACCAGCCGGCCGTTGATCCAGTGAAGCTGGACAGCCAGGTCGTCGAGCGACACCGACGAATCGCCAGTTGCGGAGCACTGTTTGATGTTGGAACAACCGGTCAGCGGACCCAGTGCTTCGGTGGCAAGGTGCGGGGAATACAAACCGATCGCTCGCACTCCGGGCGGCAATTCCTGGCGCGCTTCGCCGAACTCGGCGGGCACGCCGAGCGCGTCGCAAACCGCATCCAACAGCACCTCCGGCGCAAGCGGACGCGTGAGTGCGTGCGAATAGAAGCGGTCGTCGCTCTGGGCCTCCGGCAGCGGCCGGCTGCTGCGCTGGTAGGCGGCCGAGTCGGCCATTAGCCGGAGGATTTGCCGCAGGTCGTACTGGCGGGCAACCAGTTCGTCGGCGAGTCGATCTAGCAGCTCCGGATGCGAGGCCGGGTTGGTGTCGCGGAGGTCGTCGATCGGTTCGATGAGTCCGCGGCCAAACAGCGAATGCCAGAGCCGATTGACCTGGGCCTTGGCGAAGCGGCGGTTCTGGCTACTCGTGATCCAGCCGGCCAGGGCCGCGAGATTGTCATCCGCCGGCGGTAGGAACCGCTCGCCGGGAATGCGCGGAACGGCGGCTTCGCCCGAAACGGGGTGAATCACATCGCCACTGGTCTTGAGCGAGACGACTTGCCCACGTTCGAGGCGGGCGAAGATCGCCGCCAGGCCGTGGTAATCGTCCTGCGTCCAGCGATCGAGCGGGTGATTGTGGCAGTTGGCACAGCGGAGCCGGATTCCCAGGAGCGACTCGGTGACGTATTCCGCCTCCCCCCGCGCGTCCCCCGCTGAGCGATGAAAGTTGGCCGGGCCGTGCTCGTGAGAATCGCCCTGGGCGGTGATGAGTTCGGCGATCCACTGGTCGATCGGCCGGCCGGTTTCGATCTGTTTCCGCAGCCAGGCGTGAAACACCTTGGTACCAGCCGCATCGTTCGGCCCGGTACGAATCCGCAGCCAGCGTGCGAACTTGTAGGTCCAGTATTCGGCGAATTCCGGCGAAGCGAGCAAGCGATCGACTTCGCCAGGAAACTTGCCGGCGGAACGGTCCGCTAGAAATGTGCGGATTCTCTCGGACGTGGGCAAGCGGCCCGTCAGGTCGAGAGTCGCGCGCCGCAATAGCGCGGCATCCTCCGCGCGCGGCGACGGCGGCAACCGCAGCGCCGCGAGCGTAGCGTTAATCTGGTCGTCGATCCAGTTGTTCCGCAGTTGGCTGGAGAGATCCTGCGGCTGATTGGGATGCGGCGCGGTGATCTGCACGGCGACGACGTCGGTCAGATAGCGCACAACAATTGCATGCCGGCCGGGGCGGAGGACCTTCACGCGGCCCCGTGAATCGACATCCGTCGAGGCCGAATCGGCGGGAGTGAATACGGCCGTGTCTTCGACAGGGCGCGACGAACCGTCCGAGAACCGGGCTGTGACCGCCAGCGACACCGTAGCTGGAAGAGCATCGACGGCGATCTGCGCCGGCTCGACGCTCAGCCCCGAGAGGCGCCTTGGGGTGCCGCTGCTCGCCGGACCAGCAATGCGCGGCTGGGTGCCACTGCTGGCTGGCCCAGCAGTGCGCGGGGCGCCGGACTGGATCCACTGGAGGAGGAGCGCCGCCTGCGCGCTATCGGTCTCAAACCGCTGGCCCCCTTCATGATCCAGCTCCCACGTTGGCTTGAGCAGGAGCAAGCTGCGCTCGGGCCGGGCCAGATTGACGCGGCGACCCTCGAGGTCCTGCACGATCGCCCGATAATCGGCAGCCGGATCGCCCCCAAAGAGCGAAAGCTTGAAGCCTCCCCGCCCGGCGGCTGCGCCGTGGCAAGCTCCCGCATTGCAGCCCGCGCGGGTCAACACGGGGAGCACGTCCGTGTCGAAATCGACCGAACAAAGCGAAACCGCAAGCAGAATCGCCGCGTTGGTCATGGTTTCAAGTTCCAAGTTTCAGGTTTCAAGTTCGGGGTTGGTGCGGTGATTCAACAACTTGAAACCTGGAACTAGAAACCTGGAACTGTTTTTTTACGGTTCGCCAATCTTCCTCAGGTATTCCGAAACGCGGGCCTGAAGGTCGAGCAGTGCCTGCCACTGCCGCAGGTCCAGCACCACGCGGCTCGATTTGCCGTCCACCTGCACCGAGCCGACGAGATTCCGCAGCCGCAGGTGCAGGAACTCGAGGATCTCGGCCAATTGAGCGGCCTGGCCGGGCGACAGCCGCTCGGGCAAATCGGGGGGCTCGAGGGCGTGAATCGTCGCCTGGAGGTCGGCGTCCTCGCTCCAGTTGATCTCGAAATCAAGCGACGAAACATTGGCCGCCTTGCCGGCCTTCTCGGGATCGGCGGTGCGGCTGTGGTCGCCTTGATCTTCCCGCAGCTTCGCCAACCGCTGGGCGATCTGGTCGCGCGAGCCGAACAGAAGTATCGAGCGGCCCAGGGCAATCATGTCGCCGTAGCGCAGAATTCGGAGCTGAACGTCTTCGCCGTTGACCTTCGTGCCGTTGGTGCTCTCCAGGTCGGTGATCACCAGGCGATTATGGTCTTCCTGAATCTTGACGTGGTACCGGCTGACGCGCTCGTCGTTGAGCTGGATCGTGTTCCCCTCTTCACGGCCGATCGTGATGGGCGGGGCGAGATTCTGAAAAACGCGGCCCCGGTCCGCGCCGTCGAGCACGCGGATCGTGATTCCCGTCATCGCCCGAGACTGTGAGAGGCCGGAGGTCATCAAGTTACGGTCCGTGAGGCGCACAGTCGCCCTACGGGGAGTGGGTCGAACGTCCCGGCCGTTTCCCGCATCATGCCGGGAAACGAATGTTCCATATTGCGCTTATAACATCCGGGCAAAAGCGGGGTCAAGGTTTGGCGGCCGTTTGTGCGCGAATCCGCCATAGGTAGGCGAATCGCCAGCCTTCGAGTTCGGCTTAAGGGATGCGAATCCGCCGGACGCGGTGATTATTGGTGTCGCCGATATAAACCGTGCCATCGGGCCCCAGGCCGATGCCATGGGGCCGGTCCATGGCGGCCATCGTGGCTGGTCCGCCGTCGCCGCCGAAACGCTTCTGTTGCGGGCCGCCGCCGGCGATCGTCGAAATCGTTCCCGCGGCAAGATCGATGCGGCGAATCGCGTGATTCTCCGTATCGACGACATAGACCCCCTTATCGGGGCCGACGGCGATTCCCTTCGGCCCGTCGAACGTCGCGTCCTTGGCGGGTCCGTCGCCGCTGTAGCCCCGCTTGCCCGTGCCGGCGACGTGGGTGAGAACACCACTGGCCAGGTCCATTTTCCAGACACTGTGCCCCTCGCGCAGGGCGATCCACATCACTGGGCCATCGATGAACAGGGCCCGCGGCCCGATCATCGGCTTGCTCGCGGCAGGTTGACCACTCACGGGTGGCTTCTTCTCGCCATTGCCGGCAATGG
>JAKEHX010000277.1 GCA_022614795.1 Planctomycetaceae bacterium
GCGGCGGACGCGAAGCGCAAGGCCGATGAGAAGGCGCGGCTGGTGGTGGAACTTGGCAGGGAGGCGACTGCCGAAGATGCTGCTATCGCTGAGATTAATCGGCAGATTGGCGAATTGATTGAGAAGCGGACGGCCCACGAAGAAAAGCGGAATGGCGCCCTTTACCGCATCGAAAAGGGCCGGCCCATCGTCGCCAAGCTCCAAGACGAGGCCCAAGTCCTGTTGGAAGCCGCCAAGCAGCTTCCAGATCCATCGCCAAGGATCGCCGGCTTGCGTGGCCAGCTCGCAGCCGTCGAAAGCCGGCAAGCGGCCAGCATCAAGCGCCAGCAGGCTTCCGAGCAGCTTGCCCGCCTTGCCCACGAGAAGGAACATGCCGAGGCCGAGCACGCCAAGCTCGACCTGGCCCTGACCCGATTGCGCGACCTGCGGCAAAACCTCTTGAACGACCGCTCGATCGGCGTTCCTGGGCTGCAAATCGAAGCCGGCGAATTGCGCTTGGATGGAGTGTCGTTCAAGCAGGCGAGCCAGGCCCAGAAGATCAACGTCGCCTGTGCACTAGCCTTTCGGCGCAATTCAGCGCTCAAGATTTTGAGACTCGACGACGCGGAGCATCTGGACGGCGCCAATCGCGAGCTGCTGCTGTCGCTGGCGGATCGCTACGGCTACCAGTGCTTTCTGACGTTCGTGCGGGATACGGACGGGCTGCAGGTGGAGATTGTGGAGGCGCGGCGTTAGGAAAAGGAGTTCCGATGCTGGCCCTGACCAGGAAGAAAGGCGAGTCGATCATCCTGCGGTTCCCCGGCGGCTTCGAGGCCGTGGTCACGTTGATTGAGGTCTATCGCGGCCAGAAGGCGCGGTTGGGCATTGACGCCCACCAGGAAATCGAAGTCATCCGCGAGGAGCTTCTGGAGCTAACCAACCAAGGAGAGGTCGATGCTGATACGGTTGACGGCGGCGCGGCTGGAAGAGTTGAACGCGTGCCCGGAAGTGATCGCTGACTTCCGCAGCATGTTCGGCGAACAGGTCGAGATTGACTGGACACCTGAAAAGCAAAGAGAGATTTTGCTTGGCCCGCTGCGCAAATGGTTTTCGTGGGGCTGGCAAAGGCATTTGTTTCCTGTCTGGAACCTGTCGGGGGCGGACCTGTCGGGGGCGTACCTGTCGGGGGCGTACCTGTCGGGGGCGGATCTGGGCGGCACCAAGACTTGCCTCTGCGATAGTCGCCCGTGCGTGGCGCTGCGAGAGTTTCTTGAGCAAGCCGGCTGGACCCCTGGCGCGGACAGTTTACTGTCCGCCCGGCCAGTTGCGCCGATAACCGCCCAAGAGGATTAACCGCCCACACAAGGCCGCGCTCGTATACGGCGCGGGACAACCAGGTGTCAGAAAGAGCCGCTGCTGGCGGCAGCGTACTTTGTGCGCTCGTCGGGTTTTGTTGTTCTTCGGTCGTTGATCTCTTTCTTTTACACCTTCTTCTTCCAGAAGAAGAGGCAAGTGATAAAAGAGATCAACCGCCAAAAAAGGAAAACGTCATGGACGATTGGCCAGGAAGGTGGGCGAAGATGCTGAGGCCGGAACGGTGCGGCAGTTTCAGCGGCGTCTTGCTGGGCAGGTTCCTTGAGGTTCCTCTGCACTGGACCGACGGCTTGACGCCGTGCTGGGGCGACGACTGCCCGCTGTGCCCGGCGGCCAAGCGACAGTTCCGCTACTACGCCCCGGCCTCGTTTCTGCAAACCGAGTTGGGGACCGGCTTCGTGGAAAGGAAGCCTGGCATCGTCGAGTTGTACGACGAACACATGCAAATCTTCGCCGGCAAGACCGTCCGCGGCGTGAAGTTCAAAGTTTGCAAGAGCGGTAAGGGCAAGCTGTGGATCGCCGAGTTGTCGCGCGTTCCGGAGCAGCTCGCCAGCAGTCTAGAGCCTGATTTCGACGTGGCCCCTTTTCTTGAGCGGCTGTTCGGCAGGTCGTTGACAGCGCCGAAGAAAGCGGCGGAGCAACCTGAGGAACAAGCCGACGTGCTGCCGTTTCATAGGAGGCAAGCCTAATGGAAAACTCAACCATTGCCTGGACGAATCACACCTTCAACCCCTGGATCGGTTGCTGCAAGGTCCATGCCGGTTGCGCCTTTTGCTACGCCGAGGCCGACCAGGACAAGCGTCGCGGCCGGGCGAAGTGGGGTCCGAACGGCACGCGCAGCCGAACGAGCGATGACTACTGGCGGCAGCCGCGCACGTGGGATCGTGAGGCGGCGGCGACTTTCCAGAGTTGGCAATTTGCCGTCCGGACATCCGTGAGCGAATTCGACCAGGTCGAGCCGTATCAACGGCCGCGAGTCTTTTGCGCTTCGCTGGCGGATGTTTTTGAGGATTGGCACGGGGCGATTTTGGACAGCGACGGCAACCAGTGCCGCGTTTGCCAATATTGCCTCAACGGGTACACCGTGCCTGCCGGAGCCGTTTTAACTGACACAACTACGTGCGACACCTGTGGAGAAATGAGTTGCTATCCGGTCACGATGGCCGATCTTCGCGTGAAGCTGTTCGCCCTGATCGACGCCACGCCGAACCTTGACTGGTTGCTGCTCACCAAGCGGCCGGATAATATTGAGAGGCTGAGTTGCACACCCGCAGAAGAGGCAAAGCGGCAAGGGATCAAATTATGCGGCAGGCCGCACTATTACCCGAACGTCTGGCTTGGGACGTCCATCAGCGACCAGCCCACCGCCGACAAGCAAATCCCAGAACTGCTCAAGTGCCGCAAGCTGTGCCCGGTGCTGTTCCTTTCGTGCGAGCCGTTGCTGGGGCCGATTGACCGACTGTTTGACCCGAAGCGCGGCATCACTGGAGAGCTGGAGGAGCCGTCGAGCATCGGCCAGAGACTCAAGTACCGTGGCACGGTCGATTGGGTCATTGTCGGCGGAGAATCAGGCGCTCACGCCAGGCCGTGCGACATCGCCTGGATACGCTCCATCATCGGCCAGTGCAAAGCGACTGGCGTGCCATGCTTCGTGAAGCAGCTCGGAGCCAAGCCGCTGCCAAACCCGCTACCCGACGTTTCAGTGCGACTTGTCCGCGATTCCAAGGGCGCAGATCCTTCGGAGTGGCCGGAGGACCTAAAGATTCGGGAGTTTCCGGCGATGTCTGCGCTTGCGACTACCCAGGCGTGTTGGACGCGACGGCTGGGTGCGTCATGAGCCAAGACGAGCAAGGAGAGGCAGCATGAAATTTCCAGTGACGTTTTTGCACGAGCAAGAGGCGGAGGGCATGGCTCTACGCGATTGGTTCGCAGGGCAGGCGCTGGCGGGGGTCTTTGCCAATGCTAACTTTCTCCAAGCCGTGCTGGAAGGTGGAACGCCGCAAAATCGCATGTCAATTCTGGCCTCGAGCGTGTTTGAAATCGCCGACGCCATGCTCAAGGAGCGGGAGAAGCCGAAACAATGAAGGCAAGAGAGACTCGAAATAATTCCGTAGTCCCTCTTGGGGTCCGAGAGGAACCATGAATTATGACCAATCTTCGTGACATTGGCTGTAATGACTGCAAAAAGGTTTCGAGTGGCGACTGCGGTAAGCATGGCCCAATAACCATGACTATTGGCGAGACAGTCAATCCTGCTCAGGGCAAGATAGATGACCTTCTTGATCTGATGATTCATCGGTTGCCGACTGGTGGCTTCCTCGTCCCAAGTGGCATTGCACCGTTCGCGTCCTCGCCACCAATTGGAGCAAGATCGCTTGCTGACACAAGAGGCTGGATCGGCTGGTGGTTTGAGACAAAGCAGGCTGCCGTCAGTTACATCGACTGCCTAATAGAGTCCAGAAAAGGCAGCCCGTTGAGGATCAAATATCTATGAGAAACGTCAAGCGGCATTTCGCCAAAAGCGAAGATGGCTTGCCTGTTTGCGGCATGGATAGTCAGCCGAGAAAACATCGCCCCTGGTACGTTGCCGTCACAAGCAATCGACGCAAGGTCACTTGCATCAATTGCCTGCGCATCATCATGCATGAGACAGGTCTGGTCGGGAGCGGCGCTGCCGGGCGCAAAGCGCAGGCACGCCGGCCCGACTAGACCTTAAACTCGGCAACTGTTTCGATACCGTTTAGGCACCGATTCCGATGGCAAGCGTGCTACCGAAGATCGTGGATCGTTGGCGTGGCCTGAGAAACGGCAAGCGAAAGTACGTCGGCCAGTCCAGAGGGGAAGCCAGATGTTTCTGGAGACTGATGACCTGCCCCAAAGCCAGCTACAGCAGCAAGCGGCTCGCCAACCAGATCCGCAACCGGCGCGCCAGGGGACGCAGCCGGCAGCGGCGGCCCAAAGAGTTGCGTGTCTACTATTGCTGGTTTTGCAACGGCTGGCACCTGACTTCGCAGGGGAGGGCGTGAATGTTGGTCCTGTCGCTGTTCCCTGGGATCGGCCTGCTCGACATGGCTTTCGAGGAAGAGGGCTTCACGGTCGTTCGCGGACCGGACGTTTTGTGGGGCGGCGACATCCGGCGCTTTCATCCGCCAGCCAGGAGCTTCGCTGGAGTGATCGGCGGACCTCCCTGCCAGCAGTTCAGCTCGCTCGCTCACATGGTCCGCGCCAATGGCTATGAGCCGAAATTCGGCAATCTGATCCCGGAGTTCGAGCGCTGCGTTGCCGAAGCGCAGCCGGGCTGGTTCCTGATGGAGAACGTCCGTGCGGCCCCTGTGCCGGTGGTTGCCGGCTATGGCGTCCAGGATTTCCTGCTGGATAACTCCATGATCGACAGCGGCGACGGCTGGGGCAACGAGCAAATCCGCTTGCGGCGGTTCTCGTTCGGCGTCCGGGGTGGGGCGGCACCGGACCTGCGTCGGTGGATAACACCGGCGGCGCTGCTGCTGCCGGATGCTGTCGGCACGCTCACGCAATGGACGCCGGACAACAGTAAGGAAGCGAAATGCAGGCACGAAACCGTCACCGGGGGCCACGACAAGCCGCCGTCGAAACGAATCGGCAATGGCAAAGCCGAGTATCGCAAAAGGCGCCATGCCATCCTGGGTCATGGCGGCGAAGTTCCTGTCAAGATCGGCGGTGGCGAGAAGGTGAAGCGGACGGCGGTTCGTGAAGGATGCGTGACCGGCAGCGACGGCGGCGCTTCAGTGCGGATGCGTCGCTACCGTCTCGCCGACGCCTGCCGCTTGCAGGGCTTGCCGGAAGATTTCCTAGCGGACACGCCGTTCACGGTGGACGGGAAATTGAAGGCCGTGGCCAACGGCGTGCCGCTGCCGATGGGCCGCGCGATCGCTCGCGCGGTCAAGGAAGCACTCAAACACTCACCAGCCCCGCCTCCGCCAGCGCCGTCTCAATCGCATCAATGACCTTCCCTGCCGGCGGTCCCACCCGGCCGAAAACCTTCTTGGCCCTGGTCAGCAGCCGCACCCCCTGCGTGATCGCTGCCTGCAGGCCCTCATCGGCCGACGGCTCGCGCAAAGCCTCGGCTTCCTCCTCGTTGATCTTCTTCAGCCGCTCCTCGGCCGTTTCCTTGGCGAGCTTGGCCAAGGCTTCCTTGATCCGCTTGGCTGTGGGGTTGCCGTCGATGGACGATGCGGCGGCAGCCGCC
>JAKEHX010000278.1 GCA_022614795.1 Planctomycetaceae bacterium
GCCTCCCAATTGTCCCGCCACGGCGGGCCCGACCCAGCTTCTGGAAGGAACCACCAGCCATGCGTGCCTCGTTGACGGCGCTTGTCGCCGCGTTTGTCTGCGCTGCCACCGGCTGCGCGAATTTCCATATGGGCAAGCGCGGCGGCTGCGATTGCCCCTCGTGCAGCGAGCCGATTGGCTGCTCCCAGCCCATCGGTTGCAGCACGGGCGTGTCGTCCGCCGGCCCGTCGGGAGTTGCGTCCGCTGGCCCGTCGGGCGTTGCCTCCGCGGGTCCGCCGGCCGCTGCCAATAATCCGGCCGACGTCGCGCCCTATTATGGCCCGTCGGCCGGCGCATATGGTCCGGCCGGCGGCGGGTATGGTATGGGCGGCGGGTACGGTGGGGGCTATGGCCGGCTGGGGCATTTCCACGGGGGCATGGGCGGGCCCGTGAATGTGGGCATGCCCGGCGCCGTAGTGGCGTATCCCTATTACACGATCAGCGGCCCGCGCGACTTTTTGCTCGACAACCCGCCCAGCATCGGCCGGTAGCGGGCCCATTTAGAATTTGCATTTCCTGATTTGCAACTTGCAATCGGATTCGCAATCCATTGCAAATTGAGAAGTGGGAATTGCAAAGTGCAAATTGAGTGCACGGCTGCAGTGCGCCGTGCCTACTCCTCTGTCTTCTTTTTATCGATCTGCGGCGGCTCGGATTTGTCCCACTTGGCCGCCTCTTCATCCTTCGATGGCTCGGCCAGCGGCCGGACGATCCGAAACCCGACGTGCAGCGCGTCGGTGAAATACCAGATGCTCTGCGGAATCTGCGGGTCCTGCTGCTTCCAATCTTCGTTCGATCCCACACGGGCAGCCGACCGCAAGAGCGCGGGATCATCCTGCCACGAGCCGCCGCGGGCCACGCGCGGATACTCCGCCAGCGGAATCCTCAGCGGGTCTTTCGTCAGCTTGCCGGCTGACTCGGCATAAAACCCGCGCGTGTGCTGGTCGAGCACCCATTCCGCGACGTTGCCGTGCATGTCGTGAAGGCCCCACGGATTGGGCTTCTTCTGTCCGATCTTCTGGTACTTCTCGCTCGAGTTGTCGTAATACCATGCGTAATCGCCGATCGCCGCCGGATCGTCGCCGAACGAATAGGCCGTCGTCGTCCCGGCCCGGCAGGCATATTCCCACTCGGCCTCGGTCGGCAAGCGGTAATAGCGGCCGGTCTTCGCCGAGAGCCATTTGCAGAACGTCCGCGCCGCGTGCTGCGTCATGCAAATCGCCGGATAACCGCGCTTCCCCATGCCGAACGTCATGTCGGTGTAGGGCTTGGTCGGCTGCGAGATCTGGAACGCATCGGCCAGTTTGTCGCGTGGTGTTTCCTGAAAGCCAAGCGTTTGACGTCGCAGAATATCGAGGTCAGAAGCCCACACATCATATGCGTCCCACGGAATCTCGCACTTGGCCATCCAGAATGGCGAGATTTCGACTTCGTGCTGCGGGCCCTCATCCGCCTTGCGGCCTTTTTCGCCGTCTGGGCTGCCCATCATGAATTTGCCGCCGCGAATTGGCACCATTTCGATCTTCGCGTCGGTGTGTTCCACCAGCTCGATATAAGGCTTCATCTCCGCTTCGGATTTGGCGGCCGTGTCGGGAATGGCCAGCGGCGCGGGATGTTCGGCTCGGGCAACGAGCGAAGAACCGGCGAGCGACGCGATAGCGGCCAGGGGCAGTGTGATTGCGATAATCCACGATCGCGACATGGGACAGGTCTCTGAAGGGTCTGTTGCGACAGGCTCATAGCCCGCATGGACCTCGATTTTACCATTGCGCTCCCGCCGCGGGTGCAGGACCTCCCCTTATTTGCAACCATAAGCCAAGCCGAATATATTCCGCACATCCCGGCTGCACCACGGCGATGCGGCGGCCATTTGTTGTCGCTCCAAGGAGCTGCTCCATGAATAAGGAAGAAATCCTCGCCAAGGTCCAGGCCGGCGAGCTGTCGATTGAAGAGGCGTCGAAACTGCTGGCCGCGGAAGCGCCCAAGCGCGGACAACTCTACTGCAAGGTCAGCGAAAAAGGAGGCATCTCGGTCTATGGCCTCCAGCGAATGCCCGTGACGTTGTATGTCGAACAGTGGGAGCGATTGCTGGGCTTTGCGGACGAGATCAAGGCCTTCATCAAAGAAAACAACGCCAAGCTTAAACGGAAGGAAGCGTAAGGTGGTCCCGCGTGTAGTCCCACATTTCATGTGGGACAGACTTGGGACAGTCGCCTTTCCCTTTCGCGGCGCGAAAGGCGACGCTCCCGCGCAGGCAGCCCCGGCAACAATTACCACCTATGCGAGCGGACGGCCGCTTCACCTAATCTTCGCCCAATCTTCATGTTACTCGGCGGGCGCCTCGACTAGATTTCTGCGAGAGTTGGTGAGCTCGGGGTGCTATGTGAGCTTCCAATAGACGCGCAAGCTGTTGCGGCAAAAGGAACTTACGACGAAAATGGGGAGGTATCCACCCGTGTCCCCAAACGCCTGCCTTCTGCCGCAATGAGCAAACACCTCCAACGCGACATGGACCGGCTCAACCAGGAGCTTCTCAGCATTTCGTCGATGGTCGAGGAGATGATCGACAAGGCGACCTTGGCCCTGAGCGAGCGGCGCTACGAGCTGGCCGACCAGGTGGTTGGTTCCGATTCGTTTGTCGATCAGCACGAAGTGCACGTCGAGGAAGAGTGCCTGAAGATGCTCGCCCTGCACCAGCCGGTGGCGGTCGATCTGCGGCGGATCGCGACGGTGATGAAGGTCAACAACGACCTGGAGCGGATTGCCGACCTGGCGGTGAGCATTGCCCAGCGGGCCAAGGCGATGGACGAGTTTCCGGCGTTTCCGATTCCCGAACAACTGCCGCGGATGGTCGTGCTGGCGACTCAGATGGTCCGCGGGGCGATGGACGCATTCGTCAACATGGATACGGCCGCCGCCCGGCGGATCATGGCGATGGACACGTCGGTCGATCAGCTCAATCGCGATTTGATCGGGGTGCTGGAAGCGCTCATGCAGAAGCGGCCCGAAACGGTGCCCGCAGCGGTCCACTGTTTCTCGGCCGTGCGGCACATCGAGCGGATCGCCGACCACGCCACGAACATCGCCGAGGACGTGGTGTACCTGGTGGAGGGGGACATCGTTCGGCACAAGCATAAGCACGCGCAGCAACCAACGAGCGGCAGTTAAGGACGCGTAGTTCGGCTACAGGAATTTCCCAATGGCCAAGACCAAGATTCTGGTGATCGAGGACGACCGCTCACTGGCCGAGGTGTTGACCTACAACCTCAAGCAGGCGGGCTACGACGTGCTGCTGGCCAAAGACGGGCAGGATGGGCTCCTGCAAGCTCAGATCAAGTCGCCGGACATTGTGATCCTCGATCTGATGCTGCCGGTGATCGACGGGCTCGATGTCTGCCGCCGCTTGAGGGCCGATGCCTCGACGCGCGACATGCTGATCATGATGCTCACCGCCAAAGCCGAAGAGAGCGATGAGCTGGTCGGGTTTTCGCTCGGCGCCGACGACTATGTGACCAAGCCGTTCAGCGTGAAGGTGCTCCTGGAGCGGATCAAGGCCCTGCGGCGGCGGCGGAACGTCGAGCCGGCGACCGACGAAGTGACGACGAAGTTCGGCGTCACGGTCGATCGGCGGCGGCACCAGGCGCAGGCCGAGGGGAAGCCGCTGCCGCTGACCCGCAGCGAATTTCGCCTGCTCGATACCCTGATTCGCCAGCCCGGCCGCGTATTCCACCGCGCCGAGCTGATCGACGCGGCTCTCGGTGAAGACACGATGGTGATGGAGCGGACGATCGACGTCCACATTCGGGCGCTGCGGCGAAAGCTGGGCGAGCACGCCGACGTGGTCGAAACGGTCCGCGGGGTCGGATACCGCTACCGCGATACGGAAGCGGTCGCCGAAGCGGTGGGGTAAGTAAGACGGAATTGTATTCCGTCTGTGCCTGCGACGGATTGCAAATCCGTCCTGCGCAACTCAGACGGATTACAAATCCGTCCTACGCTACTTAAAACTTCAGCTCTTCCCGGCGATAGCTCAAGTCGAGTAGGTCCATCGGATGGACGATCTTGAGCGTTTCGCCCTGCATGCGGGCTTCGCGGGCGATCTGTAACAGACAACCCGCGTTGCTTGTGATCACCAGACGGGCGCCGGTCTGGCGGATGTTGTCCAGCTTGCGGCGGGCCAATCGCTCGGCCATTTCCGGCTCGGTGAGGTTGTAAGTCCCAGCAGCTCCGCAACAGAGGTCTGATTCGGCCAGCTCAACGAGCGTCAGGCCGGGAATCGCGTTAAGCAGGTGCCGCGGCTGCTCTTTCACCTTTTGGGCGTGGGCCAGGTGGCAGGCGTCGTGATACGTGGCCTTCAGGCGGATTTCGCCGTGCGGCGCAATCAGCCCCAGCCCGTCGAGAAACTCGCTCACGTCGCGGACCTTGGCGGCGAATGCCTCGCGCGCGCCTTGCGAAAGCGGCTCGGTGGGAGCCTCGCCCTCCCGGCCCCTCGCATCCGGCAGGCTGGAAGCCTGCCCCACGTGCCAATGATGGCCGTAATCCTTCAGCATCGAGCCGCAGCCGGCGACGTTGACGATGATCGCATCGACGCCGCTGGCATCGAAAGCCTGGACGTTCTTGTCGGCCAACTCGCGGGCCGGTGCGCTCGACCCGGCGTGGAAGTGGATTGCCCCGCAGCAGACCTGCGTCTGCGGCACGACGACGTCGCAACCGTTTTCCTGAAGGACTCGGGCCGTGGCC
>JAKEHX010000279.1 GCA_022614795.1 Planctomycetaceae bacterium
AACTTCGAGGCGTTATAAGCCACCCCGCCAATGGCCGCGGCCCGCATGCCGGAGATCGACGAGATATTGACGATCAGACCGTCCTTCCGCGAACGCATCTGCGGCAGCACGGCGAACATGCAGTTATAAACGCCCGTCGCGTTCACCTTGAGCACGCGGTCCCACTCCTCGGGCGGCATGTTGCCCATCATCCGGTTCTTGATGTTTATGCCGGCCGAGTTCACCAGGATGTCGATTTCGCCGAGGTGTTTGGCTGCCCAGCCGAACAGCTCGCCGACGCTGTGCCGGTCGGATACGTCGCACTCGTGCCAAAGAATCGGCGGCTGGCCGACCCACGAAGCGGCCGCTTGCTTGAGCACGTCGCCTCTCCGGCCCGAAATCGCGACCTTGCACCCCTCGCCGGCCAGCGCCTGGGCAATTCCCCAGCCGATGCCCGTGCCTCCCCCTGTGACCAGTGCCGTTTTGCCGGTGAGTGAAGTCATGCCTGCCTCGCGCGGATATCGGGTTGCCGATTTTGGACTGGCGATTGTAGCCGATATCCCGCCGTGCTGGTGCCCAAGCTCTGCTTGAGAACCCAAGGGGGACGAAGAAAAACAGCCGCTGACCTTTGTGGTCACCGGCTGTCATGAGGAGCGGGCGACGGGATTCGAACCCGCGACATCCAGCTTGGGAAGCTAGCTCTCTACCGACTGAGATACGCCCGCAGAACTGAGGACTGTCAGTATAGCGCGGCAGAGCGGAATTGCAAGAAGAAGGGCAGGCTGCCCCATTGTAACCAGTCGAATCGCCGCTCCTTGCCTGGCCGGCTTGGGGGCGATAAGCTGAAACGGTTGTTGCCCCGCCTTCCGGCCACCTCTTGGCCCGCATGCGTGCCGGGACCGGAACCATGCCCCACCTTCACGGCCATTCTCGTCGAGGATTCACGCTCGTGGAGCTGCTGGTCGTGATTGCCGTCATTGGGCTGCTCGTGGCTTTGCTGTTGCCGGCGGTGCAAGCGGCCCGTGAAGCGGCCCGCCGCGGGCAATGCGGCAACCATTTGAAGCAGATTGCCCTCGCGCTGCACAACTATCACGACGTGCAGAAGTCGTTTCCGCCCGGCAGCATTTTTCTGGGCACCTGCTGCTCGGACGAGAGCTACACGTCGTGGCCCATCTCCCTCTTGCCGTACATGGAGCAAGGGACGCTGCACGAGCGCTACGACCACAACGAGACCAACGAATCGGGCGCGAATCAATTCGTCCGCGAGCAGTTCATCCCGGTTTATGTCTGTCCGTCGGAGCCCTTTACGCGGCAGCTCATAGAGCCCGAAACCGGCCCGGCTCACGACCAGTTTCTCGTGTACATGCCGGGCTCGTATCGCGGCGTCGGCGGGCGAAGCGACGGCAGCGGCTGGTGGGACAACTACCCGCAGTATCTTTCGCTCCCCCGCAACTGGGCCGGCGTGTTGCACGTCGTCGATGGCCGCCTGCGGTCCGAATCGTTCACCTCGATTACCGACGGCACCTCCAACACGCTGATGGTCGGCGAATACGGCACCAAGAGCCGCATCAAGCGGCGGACCTTTTGGGCCTATTCCTACGGCTCGTACAACAAGTCCGACGTGATCCCCGAATCGCGCACCCTGCTCAACGACTACGACAGGTGCGCGGCCATCGGCGGCTTGGGCGGACTGCAAGCGTGCAGCCGCGGCTGGGGAAGCTTCCACCCCGGCGTGGTCCAGTTTGCCCTGGCCGATGCGTCGGTCCGACCCATCAGCCGCAATGTGGAGATGATGCTGCTGGCTGAGGCGGCGACGATCGCCGGCCACGAACCGGGGCGGCTGATCGATTAGTTCACCCGGAAGGTGGCTGCGTAGCTGAAACGCGCCAGAGTTCGGGCGAGATTTTCCTGAAGTCTGGCGACTTCAGCTACCCGTTCAAGCTTGATTTCCTGAAGTCTGGCGACCTCAGCTACAGGCTGGTCATGGTTTTCAAGCCCACGCACGATTGGCGAACGACTCCAGGGGCGAGCGCGCTCGCGCCGGGCGCGGTACTGACGTTGGGAGCCGCGTTGGTCCTGGAGCTGTTGATACTGGGGCTAGGCGCCGGCTGCTCGCAAATTCCTCCCGGCGTCGTGCCTGTCAGCGGCCAGATCACGCTCGATGGGCAACCGCTAGCGGGGGCCACGGTGACATTCCAGCCCGTCCGATCGACGGCCGATGACGAAGTTGCCATTGGCGGCTCGGTGGGCCGTACCGATGGCGCGGGGCGGTTCGATATGCGGCTCATCGATCCCGATGTTCCGGGAGCGGCCGTGGGGAAGCACACGGTGACCATTACCACGGCCACGACCACGGGCGATGATGCCTCGCGGCCGAAGGGGGAGCGCGTACCAGCCCCGTGGCGCAGCGGCGCAAAGACGTTCGAAGTTCCGCCGCAGGGCACAAAGGCCGCGGATTTCGCGTTGCCCTAGAGCACCCTCGACCACGAGGACGACGACGAGGGGAGGAGGAGGACAACGACGAGCATTTGGGACTGGCAATTCACTCCGTCGGTACTTACACTCAGGCGGTCCTCAAACCGGCCGTCGCTGCCGGTTTTCTGCCAGCCGTTTGCCGGTCCAATCCATTCGTCCTTTTCGCTAGAGGTCCTGCCATGTCCGACTCTTCCGCTTCCGCGCATCCTGGAAAACAACCTCCCAAATCGGGCGGCAGCGTCGTTCGCCTGCTGGTGCTGCTTGGCATTTTGCTCCTGGCCGTGGGGGCCTGGTATTACGACTACAGCTTTGCCGGTCCGGGCAGCGAACAGAAATACGAAGCCATCCAGAAAATGGTGGACGAGAAGAACGCCAAGGGTGTGAAGGACGGCGGCGTGGTGACCAGCGACGACGTCAAGGCCGTCGTGGGGTTCGCCCCGACCTATGTGCAAGAGGAAAAGGACCACACCATCGAATGGTATTGCTGGTGGGGCAAGATCCCGGGGCTTTCAACTTGGAAGCGCTACATCACCGTCGTCTACGTCGGCCAGCCCAGGCACTTCAACACCCACCACAAGAATGAGCGGCCGCCTCAGGAATCGCTGCCGAACTATGTCGCCCCGTCAACTGGCGAAGACGCGACTGCCGCGGCGGAAAAGTTGCCTGGCGTCAAGGGGCCCGCGGCTGCGGGCGAAGGAACAGATTCCAAAGCCGGCGAGGGCTCCCAGGAAAAACCCGCCGAACCAGCGTCAGAAAGCGGCACTGAGCCCAAAGCAGCCGAGTCCAAGGCCGAGGAGCCCAAAGCAGCCGAGCCCAAAGCCGAGGAACCCAAGCCGGAGACTAAGCCCGAGGGCGAGAAATCCGCGGATGCCAAGCCTGCCGATAAGCCCGCCCAGTAGTTGCCGACGCTGCCAGCGTCGGTTTATCGGCGGACGCTGCCGGCATCCGCCGGATCGTCTTAGGGACGATTTCTAATACCTGCGCCACGGCGATACGATGAATGGTGCGGGGACCACAACCGGAGCCGAATAGGCCGCAGGTGCTACGACGGGCGACGGAGCGTAGTAGGTCGTGGTTGGAGCCGCATAAGCCGCGGGAGCAACTGCCGGCGCTGGCGCAAAGTAGGCCGTCGTGGGGGCGGCATAGCTTGTCGTGGGCGCGTAGCTTGTCGTGGGGGCGGCATAGCTTGTCGTCGGCGCGTAGCTTGTCGCGGGGGCGGCATAGCTTGTCGCGGGGGCGGCATAGCTTGTCGTGGGCGCGTAG
>JAKEHX010000004.1 GCA_022614795.1 Planctomycetaceae bacterium
CACTCCAAGGACTCCTATACCGAGCGGTTCTTCATGGACCAGGCCGATTACGCTCTCCGCTCGACGGTGTATGCGCGAATCACGCTCATGGCTGGATTCACGACGGTGCGGGACCTGGGCGACAACGGCGTCAACTCCATCGCGCTCCGCAAGGCGATCGACCAGGGCTGGATTCCCGGCCCGCGGATTTTCACAGCCGGCAAATCGCTGGCGACGACCGGCGGCCATGCCGATCCGACCAACGCCCTGCGCGGCGACTACCGCCGCGATCCGGGCCCGCTCGAAGGGGTGATCAACGGTCCCGACGACGCCAAGAAGGCCGTGCGGCAGCGGTACAAGGACGGAGCCGATCTGATCAAACTGACGGCGACGGGGGGCGTCTTGAGCCTCGCCGCCAGCGGCCAGAATCCGCAGTTCACCGACGAAGAGCTGCGCGCGGTCGTCGCCACGGCCAAGGACTACGGCATGATCGTCGCCGTCCACGCCCATGGCACGGAGGGGATCAAACGGGCCGTGCTGGCCGGCGTCGATTCGATCGAGCACGGCACCTTCATGACCGACGAAGTGATCGAGCTGATGCGCGAAAAAGGGACGTACTGGGTGCCGACGAACATGGCGGGCGAGTGGGTGGCGAAGAAGGCCGAGGAGAAGGGCTATTTCCCCGAGATCGTTCGCCCCAAGGCGGCGGCGATCGGCCCGCAAATTCGCCTGACGTTTCGCAAGGCCTATGCCGCGGGGGTGAAGATCGCCTTCGGCACCGATTCGGGCGTGTCGCCGCACGGCGAGAACGCCCACGAATTCGAGCTGATGGTCGAGGGGGGAATGCCGCCGATGGAGGCCATTCAATCCGCCACGCTCACGGCGGCGAAGCTGCTGCGGATCGACGACCGCCTGGGGACGATCGAGGCCAAGAAGATTGCGGACGTGGTGGCGGTCAAAGGCAATCCGCTGGAGGACATCGCCGCCATGCGCGACGTTATCTTCGTGATGAAGGAGGGGGTCGTCTTCAAGGGTCCGTAGCGCAGTGTCCTAGCGGATGATCTCGAGCTGCGGCAAGCTCTTGCGCAGGGACTCGGCGCCATTTTCGCTCACCTTCGTGTCGGTGAGGCGGAGCGTTTGCAGGTTCTTGAGCGGCGACAAGTGCACCAGGCCGGCGTCGCTCACGCCGGTCTCTTGCAGATTCAAGACGCGCAATTTCGTCAGGCCGCGCAGATGTTCCAGTCCCGCATCCGTTACAGCCGTGCTTTGCAAATCGAGCGTCTCCAGATTGCTCAGGCCTTCGAGATGCACCAGGCCCGCGTCGGTCACCTTCGTCAGCCACAGCGAAAGACGTTTGAGCTTTGCCAGACCCGGCAGGTGCACAAGACCGTCGTCGCCGACGCCGGTGAGAAAGAGGTTCAGGTCCTCAAGATTGGTCAGCCCCCGCAGCTCTTTGAGGCCCGCATCGGTGATCGCCGTCGTCTCCAGGTTGAGCGACTTGAGAGTTGTCAGGCCGCGAACGTGCGCCAAACTGGCGTCACTTAGCGCGGTCCCTCAGAGATCGCACTTGTGGAGATTGCGGACATCTTTCAAATACGGCAAACACTTGTCCGGATCGGCAGAACCGGTCAGGGTAATCGCGACGGGCGAGTCTGTTCCTTTCGAGTCTACAACGACTTCGCCGCCCAGCTTCCTGATCGCGGCAATGGCCTGGTCGTGCGGGTCGTCGCCAGCCGCGGCATCTGTTCTCAGGCCCATCGCCAAAACGGCCGCGCCCAGCAACATCACAACGAGTCTCATGGGAATGCCCTCGCTACGTGTTGCCCTTCATTAGAACATGTAGCTGGCGGTTGTTGCGACTGGGCCGCAGTCGGGCCACAATGGCGGGGATGATGCGCGCGATGAATCATTCGGCGTTCCTCTTGCCAGCAATTCTCGCGCTCGCCACAAGCGCGGGGCAGCAGGCAGCAGCTCAATCGACCAGTACAGAGGGGATCGAGTTCTTTGAGAGCAAGGTCCGCCCGCTGCTGCTGACGCATTGCAGCAAATGCCATACCGCCAAGAAGGCCGCTGAATCGGGCGAGCTGGTGCTCGATTCGCCCGCCGGCATCCAGCGCGGCGGCAGCCGGGGAGCGCTCTTCGCGCCGGCTAAGCCGAGCGAAAGCCTGATTCTCAAGGCCGTGAGTTATGCAGACGCTGAGCTGCAAATGCCCCCCGACGGCAAGCTCCCGGCTGCGGAAATCGCCGTGCTGACCAAATGGCTCGACCTCGGCGCGCCCTTGCCCGCCGCGGAGAATTCCGCCGCGAGCATCCAGCAGAGAATTGACATTGAGTCGGGGCGAAAGTTCTGGTCCTTCCAGCCGCTCAGCGATTTTGTGCCGCCAGTCGTGAGCCGCGCCAACTGGCCGCGCGCTGCGATCGACGCGTTCATTCTCGCCCGGCTCGAAAGCGAAGGGCTCGCGCCCAGTAGCACGGCCGATCGGCGGACGCTGATTCGCCGGCTGGCGCTGGACCTCGTCGGCTTGCCGCCGGCCGCCGAAGATGTCGAGGCGTTTGTCGCGGATGCCCGGCCCGATGCCTACGAGCGGCTGGTCGATCGGCTGCTCTCGTCGCCGCATTACGGCGAGCGCTGGGGCCGGTATTGGCTCGACATGGCCCGCTACACCGACGAAAACCCGAGTTGGCTGTCAAGTGCGAAGCTGGCCTATCGCTATCGCGACTGGGTCGTGTCGGCTCTGAATTCCGATCTGCCCTACGACCGCTTCGTCCGGCTGCAACTGGCGGCTGATGTGATGCCGGAGACTTCGCCGGGCGATCTGACGGCCCTTGGCTTCCTGGGGCTCAGCCCGACCTATTGGAAGGAGCTGCGGCTGGCCCCGCAATTGATCGAGGTGATCGTGGCCGACGAGTGGGACGAGAAGATCGACGCGGTTTCGCGGACCTTCCTCGGACTGACTGTCGCCTGTGCCCGCTGCCACGACCACAAATTCGATCCAATTACCACCCGCGACTATTACGCGCTGGCGGGCGTCTTCGCCAACACCCAGCAGGTTGATCGCCCGCTGCTCGATCCGGAGCCTGCGGAAGCAGTCCGCCAGGCCAGGCGGCAAATCGACGCACTGGAAGCGGACCTGGCCAAGATCAAGGACAAGGAGCCGGATAAGGCGGCCGAGCTGAAGGCCCAGATCGAGCGACTGAAGACCGAAACGCCCGGCTATGACGCTCAGTGGGCCCATGCCGTGGAAGAAGCCCGCGTGGAAGTGCTTCCCGACGGCCCGGACAAGACCAAAGTGGTCTATCACCGCGGCGAGGCCAGCGACTTGCAGATCTTCAAGCGGGGCAACCCGAGCAATCGGGGCGAAATCGTGCCGCGGCGATTCGTCGAAGTGCTCTCGCCGGCGCCGATGCGGCCCTTCGAGCACGGCAGCGGGCGGCGCGAGCTGGCCGATTCGCTCTTTACCGAGGCTCAGGCGCTCTCCGCGCGGGTCATCGTCAACCGGGTCTGGGCCCATCACTTTGGCGTGGGCCTGGTGCGCACGACCAGCGACTTCGGCCGGCAAGGCGAGCCGCCGTCGCATCCCGAGTTACTCGACGACCTGGCCGAGCGTTTTGTCGCCCGCGGCTGGTCGCTCAAGCGGCTGCACCGGGAGATCGTTCTATCTGCGACCTACCGTCAAGTAAGCCACGTCAAAAGTCGAAAGTCGAATGTCGAAGGTCAACATGCATCCGACATTCGACCTTCGACCTTGGACCTTCGACATGCGTCGTCGGTCGATCCCGCCAACCGACTGCTGTGGCGGATGAACCGCCGCCGGCTTGATGTCGAAGCCTGGCGCGACGCGCTCTTGTCGGCCAGCGGCGAGCTGGACCTGGCTATCGGCGGTCCGCCGGACGACCTTGCGCGCCCAGAGAATCGGCGTCGTACGCTGTATGGGCGAATCGGCCGCGAGGACCAGGACAACCTGCTTTTGCTATACGATTTCCCGACGCCCACCGGCCACAGCCCCAGCCGCGAGCAGACCACCACGCCGCTTCAGCAGCTGTTTGTGCTCAACAGTCCGCTGTTTGAGGCGCGGGCCAAGGCGCTGGCCGAGCGGATCGGCCCGCCGGCCGCGGCGAGTGACACCGACCAGCAAGTCACCAGCCTCTACCGCGAGCTGCTCGCCCGCCCGCCCAGCGATCGGGAGCTGACTCTCGCGCGGGAGTTCCTCGCGGCCGGAAAATGGGACGAATACGTCCATGCCGTGCTCGGATCAAATGAAGTGATGTTCGTCGATTAGAGGCTGGCAGGCCTTTTTCGTGCGCGGGTAGAATGGGCGGGATGACCGAGGCGGAAGCAAGATTCTGGGAACAGGCGGCGCGCAAGGGTCTGCCGTGGTTTCGATTTTTTCGCCGTCCGTTAACTCCTGCGGCACTTGAGAAATCCGAGTCCCTGATAGGAAGCAGATTGGAGGCAACGTGGCTCTCCCTTAAATCGGAAATGCGAGCTGGAGACGAGATTTGGCCGTTTGAATTCGGCCGCCGCACCCTGGGGAGACGGCGTGGCTATATCGTCTTGAGAGACGGCAGGCCAATCGGCGGCTTGGTAGTGGAGTCTAGCTAAACCTGCCCAATTCCTATACGCACCCCGGCATCTACGTCACCCGGTCAACATCTCTGACTCCCCTCTCCCCGGTACTCCGGGGAGAGGGGCTGGGGGTGAGGGGCCCAGTGGCAAGCGCGTTATGCTTGCCAAAGTAATCAGTCACCGAGGCCACGATGAGCTATAAGGAGCCGATCGAGTTCGCCAGGGACTTGCGCCAGTCGGCCAGAAGCTATGAGGCGTTGCTGTGGCAG
>JAKEHX010000280.1 GCA_022614795.1 Planctomycetaceae bacterium
CGCGCAGAATGCGATACGCCGGGTCGCTCTTCTTCAGCTTCTGCCCGCCGCCATGCGAGATCTGCATCGTCGGCTTTTGGAGCAAGAGGCTCGCCTCGGGATCGTGCGGATTGACGCGGCGGCCAAAGTCCTCGCGGATCAGAGTCAACTCGTCTAGCGCCGGATCGAAGCCCCTTAGCGACAGCCGAAAGCCTCCCTTGCCGGTCGGCGAGCCGTGGCACGCACCGGCACTGCAACCCTGGCGGGAGAGTGCGGCCAGCACCCCTTCGCGAAAGGGAACGGGTTCATCGGCCCGACATGGCAACGCAATCGAGCCCAGGAGATAGAGGGCCACTGAGACCAGTCCACGGCGTCGGCCGCCTGACCGAGTACTAAGTACTGAGTACTCAGTACCAAGTCGACGTTCTTTGCCGAATCCGACACTCATTCACACGCTCCCCACCCGTGCCTGCCCACACACCACTCACCACTCACTCCTCCTACACCTTCACATCCTCATTTCGCGGCTTGCCGGTGAATTGGAGATCGATTTGCTTCAGGCGGACGTAGGCGGCCAGCGGCCTGGCCGGCAACTCCAGCGGCACGTCGCCGGTCTTCTCCACCACGATCGCCACGCCCAGGCCCCGGCCAAACGAGAAGTTGCTGCCGGGAGTCGGATTCACGAATTCCCTGGTCAGCTCAACGGGTTCATAGCGCGGCGCTGCGGCCTCGCACCAGGCGGGAGTGAAGGCCAACGCAATGTGATCCTTGCGGGCGGTCGCCTTCTTCGCGGGGTCGGTGTATTCAAACAGCAGCAGTTTGCACGTGAACTGCTTGAGGAACACCCCTTCGAACCACTCGCGGTCGGTCGCCTCGCCGCAAACCTGCGCCTTGACGCGGAACGTGCCGGAAAACGGGCTGCGAACTTCCTGGGCCAGAATCGCCAGTTGTCCCTTGGCAAGCTGCACGCCAGCTGCTCCGGCATGCGAAATGCCCAGGACGACCTCGCCGGATCGCTTTTGGACCACCAACCCGGGCAAATCGAGGGGAGCTGCTTTCCATCCGCGCGGGCGGGCTGGCCCATCGGCCGGCATCAGCGGCGCCGCCCCGGTAAAATCCGGATCGAGCAGCATCGCCTTCTCGTCGAAAAACGGCACCCGCGCGGGATCGCCCGTACACTCGCAACGGTCCCGCGTCGCCGGCTCGATGCCGAGGAGTTTGTGCAGCGGCTGGCCAAGCGTCAGGCGGTGCTCGCGCCCTTCGCGGTCGGCAAACGTGCCAGTTGAAGGAATTCCCAGCAGGTGGAAGAGCGTGGCGGTGAAGTCGGGCGGCTCGACCTTGTCGGTGGCCGGATAGGCGCCGTCCTTGTCGCTGCTGCCGTGGACCTGGCCGCCGGCAATGCCCGCCCCGGCGAAGGCCGCGCAGAACACCGGCCCCCAGTGGTCGCGGCCGCCGTTGCCGTTGATTTTCGGCGTGCGGCCAAATTCGCCCACCGCGACGACCAGCGTCTCGTCCAAGAGGCCGCGCTGCGACAGGTCCTCGATCAATGCCGTGTACCCCTGGTCGAACATCGGGCAGAGCACATCTTCAACCCGCTCGGCGTTTTGAGCGTGCGTGTCCCACAGCGGGTTATCGACCGCGTTGTCGCCCGGCTCGCGCGGCCACTGCACGTGGACCAGGCGAACACCGGACTCGATCAGCCGGCGAGCGAGCAGGACACACTGCCCCCAGCGATTGCGGCCGTAGCGGTCGCGGAGCTTGTCGGGCTCTTTCTCGATGGCAAACGCCTCGCGGGCCTTGCCGCTGGTCAACAGGTCGAACGCCTGCTGCTGGTAGCGGTCGAAGAGCCGCACCGCTTCGCCCCGCTCGGCGGCCGCGAAGTGCTGCTCCACTTGCCGGAGCAATTGCTGCCGCTGATTGATCCGCAGCGGCGGCAACTCGGCCAGCCGCAGCCCTTCGACCTGGTAATTCGGAGCCGCGGGGTCGCCCACGAACCGATCGACGTCCCACTCCTGGCCTAGAATGCCGCCGGTTTGTCCCGCCGGCGTCACGTTCTCGTTGAGGCGGGCAATATCCGGCAGCCAAACCGTCGACAGCGGCGGCAGGGTGTCGCTCGGCTTGAGCCGCTTCACGAGCGAGCCGAAATAGGGCCAATCGGTGGGCTGGATCGTCCGCGAATTGGGCCCCTGATATTTGTAGCCCGTCCAGATCCAATAGCCGCTCGAATCGTGCGTGTTGTCGTTGGTCGAAAGCGAGCGGACGATCGCAAGCTTGTCCGCCATTGCGGCCGTCCGCGGCAAAAGTTCACAAAACTGAATGCCCGGCACATTGGTCGAGATCGGCTTGAACGGCCCGCGAATTTCGAGCGGGGCGTTGGGCTTGGGATCGAATGTCTCGTGCTGGGGCGGCCCGCCGGCAAGCCAGAGAAAGATGATGCTCTTGGCACGGCCGAAGGCCTTGTCGGTCGGCAGCACCCCAAGCGCGGCATTCTCGCTGGCCCTGAGCAGGCCCGGCAGCGACAAGCCCAGCACCGACAGCCCGCCGGCCCGCAACACCTCCCGGCGCGAGATGCCATCGCACAAGCGACTTGCCTGGGCCTCGAGCGAAAACATGCGCGGCGTACCTCACAGAAGCCTTTCAGCGGGATTCCAGCCTCGCCGATTGTACCACGCGCCGCGCGCAACAATCCACAGACATTGCTGGTCCGCACCGGCCTCGTGCCGCTAACCCAAAGCGCCAGCAAAGTCGATTTATCGTTTAAGCGGAGACAATGTCGCGTAGCTCACGAAACAACGTATAATGACTGCAATTCGATTCGCAGGGTGGGCCATGAAAACCAACGGTGTCACAAATCTTCCGCTCTGGGAGCAGTTCGAGCACGCCGCGCGCAGTCGTCGGCGAAGTCCCGAGCGTCTGCTGACGGATTTCATGCGCGAATACCTGGAAACTTGCGAGGATGAGCGCCTCTTCAAGGAAATTTCGCGTCAGGCTCAGCGCAGCGGCTACAAAGAGTCGGATGCAGCAGCGCTGGTAAAGGAAGTAAGACAAGCGAAGAGCAAACGCCGTGGTAAGTCGTAAACGGCGAAGCCCAATGCCCCTCGAAAAGCTCGGCCCGTACAAGCTCGAAAAAATCCTCGGCCGCGGCGGCATGGGGGCGGTCTATGTCGGCTTGCACGAACAGACGGGCGAGCGGGCCGCCGTAAAGGTGCTTTCCGGGCACTTGGCCGACGACGACGCGTTTCGCGAGCGGTTCAAGATCGAGGTCGAAACGCTCAAGCGCCTGTCGCATCCGAACATCGTGCAGCTTTCGGGTTACGGCGAGGACGACGGGCATCTGTTCTATGTGATGGAGCTGGTCATCGGCAAAAGCCTCCACGATGAGCTGGCGGCCGGGCGGCGCTTCACCTGGCGCGAGGCCACACGGATTGGAATCGCCGTGGCGGCGGCGCTCAAGCATGCCCACGATCGCGGCATCATCCACCGCGACCTCAAGCCGGCGAACCTGCTGATCGACGACCAGGACCACGTCAAGCTCACCGACTTTGGCATCGCCAAGCTCTACGGCGGGACGAGCATGACTGCGGATGGCGGTGTGCTCGGTACGGCTGATTACATGGCCCCAGAACAGGCCGACGGGAAGCAGGTCACGGCGCGGTGCGATCTGTATGCCCTGGGCAGCGTGCTCTATGCCCTGCTCACCGGCCGGCCGCCGTTCACGGGCAAGACCGTCATGCAGGTCATCACCGCGCTCAAGAGCGAAAAGCCCGTGCCCTTGCGGCGGCTGGCCCCCGATACGCCGGACGAGCTGGAAAGCATCGTGCTTCAGCTCCTGGAAAAGGAGCCGCAAAAGCGCATCCCCACGGCTTTGGTGCTCGCCAATCGGCTCAAGGCAATGGAGCACGCCCTGTCGGTTGAAACGCGCGTCGTCCAGCCGGGCGAGACCGACGACAACGACGAATTGCGGCTCGCGCCCGACGACGCTCGAACGGACAAGACGCAGCCCTTGGGTCAGACGGCCCGTCACGCGACGAGCAAAGAGACGCGGCCCCTGCCGGCCGATCAAGCGGCGGCCAGCGGCCCAGCCGGACTGGCGCCCACGATGGTCACGGGAATCGGCAAACCGGCGTCGTCAATGCCAAACCAGGGGACGCAGGCGACGGGAAACCGCGCGGGAATTCACAAGGCAAACACCGTTTCGGCCGACGAAGTGGTCTTGGAGCCCGAGGCTCCGCCCGACCGCAAGACGCATTTCACCGCGGTCAGCGAGGCCGAGCTTCGTCGCCGCCAGCGACCCGCCGATGCCGACGAGGCGGGGCATCGGACCTGGATGACCGCGGGAATTCTGCTGGTCGCGGCCTTGGCGGTCCTGGGGGCGGTAGTGGTCTATGCGGCCCGTCCGCCATCGGCAGATCAGTTGTACGCCCAGATCAAGCAGGCAGCCGATGACGGCGGAGGCGAGCAGTTGGTCGGCGTCGAATCCGAAATGACGCGATTTGTCGAGTCCTTTGCGACCGATCCGCGGGCCGAAGAGGTTCAAGGCTGGCAGCAAGAACTCGCGCTGTATCGCTTGGAAAAGCGGTTCGAGCGGCGAGCCCGGCAGTCGGCCGGCGTGGCCGACCTGTTGCCGGTCGAGCGGGCCTATTTCGAGGCCCAGCAGCTTGCCGCCCGCGATCCCGAGCGGGCGCTCGCGCGTTTTCAAGCCATCCTGGCGGTCTTTGACGGCCCCGCCGACGCGGCGCAAACCAAACTTCAGCAAGCGGCCAGCAAGCAAGTGCTGGAGCTGTCCCGCAAACAGGCTGAGTCGCTCGAGCAGACAGTGAAGCGGCTCAAGAGTGAAGAGCGCCAGGCTCTGCGCCGCCAGCTCGAGCGGGCCAAACAGCTCGCCGCCAAGGACCGCCCCGCGGCGGCAAAAATCTGGCAGGGGATCGTCACGCTCTATTCCGACAAGGCGTGGGCCAAAGACCTGGTCGACGAAGCCGCGGCGAACCTGGCGGAGCAACATTGACGACGAAGTCAACTTAGCCACGGATGAAACACAGATGAAACACGGATAAATTCAGAGCCGTATACGTGTTCGATCCGAGCTGACCCTCACCTTCACCTCTCCGGAGAATGCGCCATGACTCGTTTTCGACTTGTGCTCGCGATCGCTGGAATGCTCGCCGTCGGCTGGCTGGCCGGATCGCACTTTGCCGAGGGCCAAAATGCTCCGACCGGACCGCAGATGAAGAAGTGGAAGAAAGGGGTCGGCTGGGGCTGGGTATGGGGCAAGGACGATGAGCTGGGGGCGATGAATGAATTGACCGACGCTTCGCGGGCGGCCGCGCTACGAATGGCCCAAACGGGCAAGGTCTATGACCTGGGCATCACCTACAGTCGCCGCAGCTACAAGTGGCCAGGCCACTCGCCTGGCGAAATCATGTCGTTCCGCTCGCCGGGGGGCGAGTCGGCGCAGAAGGAGGCGATTGCCGATTTGACGACCAACCCCAGCCGCACGCGATGGCACAGCAACGCGATGTTCATGAGCGACAATGTGGCGACGCAGATCGACAGCTTCGGCCACATCGTCGTCGGGGAAGATTTGCACTGGTACAACGGTTATAAGGAAGCGGATTATGGCGGCGACTTCGGGATCATGAAGTGCGGCGCGGGGGGCATTCCGCCGATCATCGCGCGGGGGGTGATGCTCGACATCGCCGCGGCCCGCAAAACTGAGGAGCTGCCCGCGCACTACGCCATCACGCCGTCTGACATCGACGCTGCGATTGCCCAGCAGAAAGTGCAGCTCAGGCCGGGCGATGTCGTGCTCATCCGCACTGGCACGTTGCGGCACTGGGGGACCGATGGCGACAACCACACCAAAGTAGGCGAGCACGACTCGGCCGGCATCACGCTGGAAACGGCGAAGTATCTGGTCGAGCAATACGGGTCGATCTTGCTCGGCAGCGACACGAGCGGCCTGGAAGTGAATCCGGCGGCAATGGGGAGCGATTCGTTCATCCCGGTGCACACTTACCTGCTGGTGCAGCAGGGGGTGCACATCGGCGAGTTCCATTACCTGGAAGACCTGGCCCGCGACAAGGTCTATGAGTTCTGTTACGTCTGCACGGTGAACAAGATCCAGGGTGCGACGGCCGGCTTTTGCCTGCGGCCGCTGGCTCTCAAGTAAAGGGAACTCACGAGCGGCCCAACTTCAACCTTGTTGTTTCGACTTCATGGCGGCTTGGGCCCGGCGGGCCATTTCGTCGGGCGCGATGTCCTCTTTGTGGGTCGCGATCGTCCAGACGTGGCCGAAGGGGTCGAGAAAAGTGCCCGATCGGTCGCCGTAAAACTGGTCCTGAATGGGCCGCATGACCGTCGCGCCGGCGGCGATGGCCCGGGCCCCCATCGCGTCCACGTCTTCGACATAAAGGTGCATGCTCACCGGAGTAGCGCCGGGCGAGGGCGGGCCCTTAAAGCCCATCTGGGGATGCTCGTCGGCGAGCATGACCATCGAATCGCCGATCTGAATTTCCGCATGTCCGATATTGCCCGACGGGTCGGCCATGCGGAACCGCTCCTCGGCCCCGAATGCCTTCTTGTAGAATTCAAGGGCGCGAGCCGCCCCATTGATGATCAAGTACGGAGTGACGGTGTGATACCCTGGTGGAACGGGCTGGACAGCCATGAGTCGGTTCCTGATGAGAGCATGATTAGGCTAGGAAATGGCAGCGCTGTCGATTGTGCCCGCCACGCTGCCTTGGATCAAGCAGATTGAGGAAAGACATCATTGATGAGCAAGATCGTTCGCGTCCACGCCCGCGAAATCCTCGACAGCCGCGGCAAACCGACGGTCGAGGCCGAAGTGCATCTGGACAATGGCACCGTGGGCCGGGCGAGCGTGCCTAGCGGGGCGAGCACGGGCGCGGCCGAGGCGTGTGAGCTGCGGGATGCAGACTGGCCGTGGTACGACGGGCTCGGCGTGCGGCGCACAGTCGCCAGTGCGCGGGACGTGATCGGCCCGGCCATCGCAGGTTTTGGCGTGCACGATCAAGCGGCGATCGACGAGCGGATGATCGAACTCGACGGCACGCCGACCAAGTCGCGCCTCGGGGCCAACGCGATTCTGGCGGTGTCGCTGGCGGCGGTTCGGGCAGCCGCGCTCGTCGCCAGCGCGCCGCTGTACGAGTACCTGGGCAAGGTGGCCGGGATCACTCCGAAATTGCCGCTGCCGATGACGAACATGATTTCCGGCGCGCTGCACGCCGGAGGGAATCTGGACATTCAGGACGTGCTGATAATTCCCAGCGGGGCGAAAGACTTTCCTATGCAGCTGGAGTGGATTGTCCGCGTGTATCGCCGGCTGAGCCGGCTGCTGTGGGAGAGCGGACACGAGGGTTATCTGGTGGGAGACGAGGGGGGCTATGCGCCCCGGTTGAGCTCCAACGGGGAAGCTATCGACTTCGTCGTTCGCGCGATTGAAGCCGCGTCGCTGAGGCCCGGCGAGGATGTGTCCATCGCGCTGGACGTCGCCGCGACGCACTTCTACCGGGACGGTGAGTATCACTTCGTTACGGACCGGGGGCAGCGATTCACGACTCGCGAATTCTACGAACATCTGGAGGGGTGGATCAATCGCTTTCCAATTGCCAGCATCGAAGATGGCCTGGCCGAGAGCGACTGGGAGGGCTGGCGCGAGCTGACAGCGCGCCTGGGCCAGCGGGTGATGCTCGTCGGCGATGACCTTTTTGCGACCAACGAGAAGCTGCTCCGGCGCGGCATCGACGAGAAGGTCGCCAATGCGGTCCTCATCAAGGTCAATCAGATCGGGACGCTGACGGAGACCTTGCGCACGATGCGCCTGGCTCGACAACACGGCTACAAGTGCGTCGTTTCGGCCCGCAGCGGCGAGACCGAGGACGATTTTCTGGCCGACCTGGCCGTGGGCACGGCGGCGGATTACATCAAAATCGGCGGCGTGGCGCGGAGTGAGCGTCTGGCGAAGTACAACCGGCTCCTCAGGATCGCAGAGGAGTTGGAGTAAGTAGCAGGCACACTCCGTATGCCGTATGGAACTTCCAAGGCATCGCCGACGGCACACGGAGTGTGCCTACAACTTACCCGCTCTTTTCGACAACCGCCGGCGCTTCGACAGCTTCCGGCGGCGTCAGGCGCAGAGCGGCGTCGGTGCCGGGCACCACGAGCGGCCCGGGCGACGTCTCTTCAACGATCCGCTTCAACTCCGAGGCATCGATCGATTCGACCTCGATCAAGCGCTTAGTGAGCGCTTCGAGCGCTCCTCGGCGGACATCAAGGATGTGGCGGACTTTTTCGATCGATTCATCCAAGACGCGGCGGACCTCCTGGTCGATCTCGCGCATCGTCTGCTCGCTGCAATGCCGCATTCCCTCGTCGCCGCCGGTGATCGCCAAAAACGGCGAGCGGTTGGTCTCCTTGAAGTTCACCCGGCCGAGGCGGCTCATGCCGTATTCCATGACCATGCTGCGGGCGATGGCGGTGGCACGCTCCAGGTCGTTCTGGGCGCCGGTCGAAACGTCGTTGTAGATGATCTCCTCGGCGATCGTGCCAGCCAGGAGCACCTGGATGCGGCTTTCGAGCTCCGATTGTGTCATCAGGAAGCGGTCCCCTTCGGGCCGCTGCATCGTGTAGCCCAGGGCGGCCAGGCCGCGGGGAATGATCGAGACTTTGTGCACCGGGTCGGTGTTCGGCAGGCTATAGGCGACCAGGGCGTGGCCGCTTTCGTGATAGGCGACGCGGAGCTTCTCTTCGTCGTTCATCACGCGCTGTTTTTTCTCCAGGCCGGCGGTGACGCGTTCGACCCCCTCGTTGAATTCCTTCATGCCAACGGCTTGCCTCTCGCTGCGGGCGGCGAGCAGGGCGGCTTCGTTGACGAGGTTCGCCAGGTCGGCCCCGACAAATCCGGGGGTGATCGCGGCGACTTCCTTGAGTTCGACGGTCGGATCGAGCTTCACGTTCTTCACGTGGACCTTGAGGATGTCCTCGCGTCCGCGGATATCGGGCCGATCGACCAGCACGTGGCGGTCGAAGCGGCCCGGCCGCAGGAGCGCCTGGTCGAGCGTTTCAGGCCGGTTGGTTGCGGCCATCACGATCACGCCCGAGTTCGACCCAAAGCCGTCCATTTCGACGAGCAGGGCATTAAGGGTCTGCTCACGTTCGTCGTGGCCGCCGACGATGCTGGTGCCGCGGCTTTTGCCGAGGGCGTCGAGCTCGTCGATGAAAATGATACAGGGGGCCTTCGATTCGGCCTGCTGGAACATGTCGCGGACGCGAGCCGCCCCG
>JAKEHX010000281.1 GCA_022614795.1 Planctomycetaceae bacterium
GAGCGTCGCCGCTCCCTGGTAATAGAACGCAACGGGATACATCGCCTTGATCGTGTCGATGCGCGGATCGCCGCGGCGGCGGCTGGACCACTGCGGGGTGTACACGGGCCCGGCCACGACGATCAAGCCGCCGGCCTTTTCCGCCACCCAGCGATCGAGCAATTCGGCCTGCTTGTCGTCGAGCTGCTCCCAATCGGGATCGAAGGCGACGATCGTGTCGTAGGCGAACAGCTCGTCCTCGGTTTCCGGGAATTTGAAGAGCAGCTCGTTCGCCTCTTGCGAAATGCCCGGCTTGCCCGACTGGAGCCAGACGTCGGAGATCACTTCCTTGTCGCGAAACAGCTGGTTCCGCAGGAAGAGGAAGTCGCGCATCGGCCCGCCGGCAATGAGCAGGATTTTCGTCTTGCGGTCGATCACCTCCACCTTGGCCGTCTTCTCGTTGTCGCGGCGGTCGATTTCTCCTTCCAGCGGCTTGACGCGGAGGCGGAACTGGCGAATGCCTTGCACGTCGGGCTTGAGTTCGAACTTGACCGGCTCGACCTTGCCGGCGCTTCCCACGTCGATCGTCCGCTCGTCCTCTTTGGTTTCATTCTTGCCATCTTGATCGCCCGCAAGCAGCTCGACCGTGAAGTTCGTGCGATTGGTCCCCTGGGCCTGCACGTAGCCGGTAAGCGTGAACGTGTCGTCTGGATAGACGCGTTCCGGTGCTTCGAGATCGACGACGCGGACGTTCGCCGGCAGCTTGTCCGATCCCAACCCGACGGTGAATACGGGAATTAGCGCATCTTGAGCGGCCTGGACGGCCAGGTCGCAGTCATTGCCCGGATTGACGCGCCCGTCGCTAAATAGGACCACGCCCGCTATGGGCCCGCCGCGCTCGCGGTCGATTACGAACTTCAGATTGTCGTCGATGCGCGACTTTGAGCCGCGCGGCGCGAGTTGCGCCTCCCAATCGACCTGCGGCGTTTGTTCCTCTGCTTTTTTGCCGGGTGAAGTCTGCTCTTCCTCGGGCGGCTGCAACTTGGCCAGGCCGACGATTGCCAGCGGGTTGATCTCCGGCGCTCGCAGGCTCGCGACAGCGAAGATCACCGCCGCGGCAATCAGCAGCGTCATGCTGGCCAAAAGGGCCCACGACGTTTGCTCGCCGCCGACAGGCCTGGCCCCGGCGATCAGATAGACCAGGCCGGCTATCAGGCCCAGGCCCAATACGACGCCCGCTATGGACGCGGTCCAGCGAGCTTCGGCCAACAGCCCCGCGAGCCGCTGCTCTTGGGTCTGCTCGGTTTCCGAGGCTTCATCGCGCGTGATCTTTTTGGGATAGGCGGCGATTTCGACCGGGTTATCTCCCTCGTCAAATCGCGACACGACCACGTCGTGCTTCTCGCGGAGCTTCTCGATCAGAGGGCCGCTAGCGAGCTGCTGCTTGACCTGTTCGAGGCGGCTTTGGGCGGCGGGGACGTTGCTCGAATCTGAATCGCGCAGCCCCATGCTCTGGCTCGTATCGACGAGGAGCACGGCCCGCGAGTCCTTCACGATCTTCCGCTCGGCCCGCTTCTCCAGGTTGAAAAAGAAAAACAGCACGCCCAAAAACGCCAACAGCCGCAACGTAAACAGCAGCACGGCCAGCCCGCGGGGCAGCTCGACACTGTCCTTGCGATACATCCACGCCACGTACGCGGCAATCGCCAGGCAAACGCCCAACAAGCCGAGCGGCTGCCACCACTCGCTGAACGGCAGTCGGGCGAACTTGTAGTAGATGTTGGCGGAGCTTTCCGCCAGCACCGGTTCAAGCGCGGGCATCAGCGGACGGCTCCAGGGGTGACATGGTAGCTGGCGGAATAGGCGAGCAACTGTTCGCCAATTAGCAACAGCACGAGCAGGGTCATAATCAGGTAGCTGAGGTTATAACCGGTCGAGGAGATTTCCTCCTGCTCATATTGGTCGGCCTGATGATAGGCGACCTTCACGGGGTCGAGTTTGCCGAGGAGGTCGGTCGATTCCAGCCCCGTCAGGTCCCCTTCGTCGGGATCGACGTTAAACGCCCAACGCCGCAGGTCGATCTCTCCCTTTGTCGAGATCGGCCAGGCTTCATAGACGCCGCGGCGGCTGGTGTCGGCATCGCCGTTGGTTTCGCCCGCTGACCGGATGAGGGAAGCGGTGATGGTCGCGGCCCCCGCCTCGGGCGCTCCTCGTTCGGTGGCCAGCGCTTGCCGGTCAAACTTCCGCCGCGAACCCGGTTTCTCACCGGGCACGACAAACGCCACGTCGCTGCGGTATTTGGCCGATTCAAGCTCCAAATCGAGCGGCGCGCCCACCAGCCGCGGATCGTCGAGGCGGTTGGCCTTGGCCAGGTATGACTGCATCTTCAGCATGACTACGACGAAGCTCGGGTTTTTGGCCAAATCGTTCCAGAGCGGAGCACATGAGGTCGTGAACTGGAGCACGGTCCCCGCGCCGAACTTCTTCTCAACTACCAGCGGCGATTTGTCGCGCAGGCGGCCGATGATCTCAACGGGGTTGGCCGGATCGGGCTTCCAGCCGTCGGCGAGTTTTCGGAAACGATCGACGCGAACTCCGCGGACGAGCGGATTGTTCCCCGCCAGAAGGAAACTGAAGATCGGATGGCCGCTGAGCGCCAGGTCCGGCTCAGCCGGGTCGATGATCGGGGGCAATTCAGCCTCGGCGCCAAGCGGCACAGGCAACACCCCCTGGCCGTCGCGATAGAGCGCGGTGTTATAAGTGGCGACATTGGTTTGCGGCCCGGTGAAAATCGCCAGGCCGCCGCCGCGGCGAACGAATGCTTCCAGCGTCTCGATGGCTTTCGGGTCCAGCCGCGGCACGTCGAGCAGGTAGACGGTCGAGTAGGCGCTGAGGGCGTCGAGCGTCGTATCGCGGAGAAACGACGCGGGTTTCGTCTCGGGGCGGATGCCGGTGTTCGACCGCTGGAGCGGATGAAAGGCCACGTCGAGATAATACGCGTGCAGCTGATCATCAGTGCCATCGATCAAGAGCGTCCGCTCGCCGTCCGGGAAGTCGATCACGGCCCAGCGGCGGTTGTCGGCGTCCACCGAGTCCTCCGGCAGGCTGGCCTCGATCACATGCTTGCCGGGCTGCGGGAAATAGACCTGCACGCGGCGGCTGACCGTCTCGCCAGGGCCGATCGTATCGATGAGCAGTGTCGCCAGCTCCTCGGTCAGGCCGGTGAGCTTGTCCGGCTGCGTCTTGCTCAAGTCGTCGGGCGGGTAAAACGTCGATTGGACCTTGAGCTGCACCTTGCTCGCGGCTCGCGAGCCATGGTTCTTGACGCTGACGTTGACGAACAGCGGCACGCCCGCCGCCCGCGTTTCGTCGGCCGGCTCGACCGCGACTAGCCCCAAGTTCGGATCGCTCGCCCGGGCGCAATTCACAAGGTGCACATCGGCCTGGGCCCGCTTGAGTTCCTGGAGCGAGTCGCGCAGCTCGGCTGGGCTGTCCCAATCGCGGCGGCGGAAATCAGACAGGAGATAAACGATGCTCGTTTCATCCTTGGCCCCGGCCAAGAGCGGCTTGAGAACCGCCAGCGCGCCCTGCGGGCCGATAGCGAGCTGCGTCGGTTCGAAGCTCCGGGCCTTGCGCTCCAGGGCCAGGTCGAATTGCGAGTCGATCGGCTCGGCATTGAAGTCGGCGAGGTCGGCAGACGCGGAAACTGGCAGAGTCGATTCGGTGGAAATGTCACCCGTCGCGGGAGTCGAGGTCCCGCCCGGCGGTCGGGACCTACCTTCGGCCCCCTTAGCTCGGGAAAAGCGGATCAGGGTCAGCTTCTGCGGGCTGTCTTCCTGCTTGGCCCGATCGACGATGGCAGCGACGACCTGCTTGGCCGCGTCCATGGCCGACGCGCCGGCTACGCGGTCGCTCATCGAATAGCTGTCGTCGAGCAGGACATAATGGTGCGTCGCCCGGCCGCCGAAGATGGCCAGCCACTGATCGCGGGTCTTGAGCTGGGCGAGCATCGCGACGATCAGGGCAACCGCCGCCATCCGCGCCAAAAGCAATAGCAATTGCTTCATCCAAACCCACTTGCGGTGCTTCTTGTAGCTGGCAAGCAAGAACTCCATCGCCGCCCACTGGACGCGCCGGTGCCGCATCATGTTGATCAGGTGGATCAACAGGGGCACGAGGGCAATGAGGAAGGCCCAGGTCAGGGGCTGATGAATAAACTGCATGACTAGCGGTGAGGGTCCAAATGTCGAATGTCGAAATTCAAATGACGAATGAATGACGAAGGTCGAATGCACCAATGACGAATGGCGGCACGCCGCACACGTGATTCGTCATTCGGATTTCGGAATTGATTCGTCATTTGAATTTCGACATTCGTCATTCAGGCTATCGGTTCATAACTTCGTGTCTCTTACTCAAGTAAGTTGCCAGCGCCGCATCCAGCGGGTCGCTGGTCCGGATCAGGGCGTAGTCGCACGCCGCTTTGGCGCAGTTGTGCCGCACTTCGTCCAAAAACGCCTGGAGCGCGGCGAGGTAGCCGTCGCGGAGGGCGCGCGGGTTGCAGTTCAAATGGTCCGGCATTTCCAGCCCTTCAAACCGCGTCGGGCCGCTGAAGGGGAAGTCCAGCTCCTCGTCGTCCATCACGTGGAACACGAGCACGTCGTGTCCCCGCTGCCGGATGAGCCGCAGGCCCTTGAACAGGCCCGGCCGATCGGCCAACAAGTCCGAGACGAGCACGACGACGCCGCGGCGCGGCGCCGTTTCCGCCACCGTTCGCAAGACAGCATACATGTCGGTCTTGTCCCGCGGCTCCGCCGCCGCCAGTGAATCGACAATGCTGAATATGTGGTTGTTTGTGGTCCGCATGGGGACCGTGGCCCGGACTTTGTCGTCGAACGCCATGCAGCCGACGGCGTCCTGCTGGCGGAGAACGAGGTAGGCCAGCGAACAAACCAGCGTGCAGGCGTATTCGTACTTGTTGAGCGGCCCGTTTCCATAAACCATGCTCTTGCTCAAATCGACGAGCATATTGCAGCGGAGGTTGGTCTCTTCCTCGAACTGCTTGATGTAGAGGCGGTCCTGCCGCGCCCAGACCTTCCAATCGACGTGCCGGAGGTCGTCGCCGGTGACGTATTCGCGATGCTGGAGGAACTCGACCGACTGGCCGAAATAGGGGCTGCGGTGCATGCCGGCGAGAAATCCCTCGACGACATGCCGGGCCCGAATTTCCAGCCGCGAGATCCGCTTGATCGCCTCAGGATGCAAAAATCTTTTTGAACCGGGCATCGCTGGTGAGCTCGTCTTCCTTGGTCGGGGTGCTGGCGATCAGGCGGTCGATGATCTTGTCGGGGGAAACCCCGTCGCTCTGGGCGGCGAAGTTCACGACGATGCGGTGGCGAAGCACCGGGCGGGCGAGGGCCTGAATGTCGTCGGTGGTTACGTGCGTGCGGCCGCGCAACAGGGCCCGGGCCTTGCCGCCCAGAATGAGGAACTGCACGGCCCGCGGGCCGGCGCCCCAGCCGATCTGGTCCGTGACGAATTCGGGCACTCCGGTCTGGCCCACGCGGGTCTGTCGGACCAGCGACAGGGCGTAGCGGATAATGTGGTCGCTGACGGGCACTTCGCGGACGGTCCGTTGGAGTTCCAAGATCTCCTTGCCGCTGAGCACGGGCTTCACCTCGTCGGTCTGGAGTGCCGTGGTGCGGCGGGCGACCTCGAACTCTTCCTGGAAGCTCGGATAGTTGACGAAGACCTTGAACATGAAGCGGTCTTGCTGGGCTTCCGGGAGCGGGTAGGTCCCTTCCTGCTCGATCGGGTTTTGTGTAGCCAGCACGAAGAACGGGTCGGTCAGCGGGTGGCGCACGCGGCCCACCGTGACCTGCCGCTCCTGCATGGCTTCCAGCAGAGCGGCCTGGGTCTTGGGGGGAGTGCGGTTGATTTCGTCGGCGAGAATGATGTTCGAAAAGAGCGGCCCCTCGAGGAACCGCCGTTCGCGGGCGCCGGTCGAGCGGTTCTCTTCGAGGATTTCGGTCCCCGTAATGTCGGCCGGCATCAGGTCGGGGGTGAACTGCACGCGGCTGAACGAGAGGTTCAGCGTTTTGGCCAGCGTGCTGATCATGAGGGTCTTGGCCAGGCCGGGGACCCCTTCCAAGAGGCAGTGCCCCCGCGCGAACAGGCAAATCAGCAGCTCCTCGATGACTGCGGTTTGGCCGACGATCACCTGCGAGAGCTGGGCGACGATTTTCTCGCGAGCATCGTTCAAGCGGCGAATGGCGGCAGATTCGGAAATCGTGGCTTGAACAGCATCGGCCGGGGTCTGGCCGTCTGGCATGGGTCAATCCTTATTACTGGCGGCGGGAATTGTCCTTCAAAGCCCCGACCGGTGGTCGGGGTGTTCGGCAGGCAGGCAATCACCCTGACCAATGGTCAGGGCTTTCCAAATTTACCCTGACCAATGGTCAGGGCTCATTGGGCGCACGGGACAGCGCAAGTGCGTTAGCCACACCACCTTTGGTACACCGACCGGGCGAAATGGTTCAACTGGGAGATTGGGGCAGGCGGTAGGGGGAAAGGGGTGCGGTGCGTTGACGCAGGCCGTCCGTTAGTTGACCTGGAGAGCGGCACCGTGCCAACATAAGCATGCCAGTTTACGCCAAAGTGCGGCAACTTCAACGAAACGGTCAGTGCGATCGCGACCTAGTCTGTGGAGTAATTAGATGCCCACCAGAAAGATGGGTGACTACTACCGGTGGTAGGTCGGACTATGTGGACATACAATCTGTAGTATGTATCTTGACAGAAACTATACGAATGATACAATCTGGTGGTTTCGGCGATGGGTTGGTCGGCGGCGCTCTTTGAAAATTTGGTGGAAAGAATCGGCGTCGGGCACACGTCCTTACGACGACCTCGCTTGTGGCGCGGCGCACCGTGCGACGGGTCAACGCCGCCGGAATCATCCGCTGGTCGCGTTCCCCAGGCAGGGCTCGGGACCGAAGCCCCCCTGGGCGCTTTTCTAGCATCCGGACGCCCACCCAAAAGAATGGCGAACACCTGTGGTTAACGGCAAACCCCCGAGTTTGCCCCCGGTGTTAACCAGTGGGCCTGTTCGGTGCGGGAAAACACGGGGGTTTCGCGAGCGCAGGTGAACGCGAATCGAGAAAACCTGTTAACTAGGCGCAACGCTTGATGCCGCTTTGGTTTGCGCGTGAAAGGTTGGTGAAAATGGCGGTATTCGCTGTTAACCAGTAGGACCGGGACAAGAGCCAAGAGCCAGGAGGGACATTTCCAGAAACCCCCGAATCTTGCGTTTTTGGAAATGTTCGCTGGTGATTGAGGGGGAAAAACAGGGCGATTTTCGCTGGGAACATTTCCAGAAGACGACAATGCGCGGAAATGTCGGCTAAGTCCTTGGCTGGCTTGGAGTTAGATCGGGAATGATGGGTCGATCTGCACCCGGTCGTGGAAATGTAGCCCGACGCTGGCAGCGTCGGCAACTTAGATCGAAAGGCGCAAATTCGTTGCCCGTCTTTTTGCTGGCAAGTACCATGAACGAATTGTCGGCGGAGCAAGGACTGCTTTTGCCACGGGACTGATTGAACGATTGCCGCGGCGGCCGAGGTGCAAGGTGGAGCAGCCCTCTTGATGCTGGCGTGCGGCGTGAACGGCGAAGCTGCATGAGTTGGCCCGGCGAGCGCCTCCAGCGCGTCGGCACGGTATCGGCACATTCGCGCAAGCGAATGCTGCGCGCCCGCCGCCTGCGCTCCTTGCGCTTGGAGTTGCTCGAAGCTCGCACGGTGATGACGGCGCTGCCCTTCGGCGCCACGCCCGATGACACGGGCGAGTACATGCTCGGCGACGTGCACGTGACCGTCGTCCTGATGGAATCGAACAACACGATCGACAACGGCACGATCACTTACGACGCCAATCATCCACCGACCGCGTCCTTCAATTACACACCAGAGAACTGGACTCAAGAGGCCATCAACGCGGTCAAGCAGAACATTGAAACTGGGGTGAATTGGTGGAAGCAGACGATCGATGCGCTGCCCAACGTGCGCGACGGCTTGTTGAACTTCACCTTTGATTGGACGCGGTTGAACACGCCGGTCCAAACGCCCTTTGAGCCGATTGCGCGGCGGTCGAACGACGTCGATGGGAACGACATCAAGTGGATCAACAGCTTCCTGACGCCAGCTTTGGGGCAGGCCGGCTTGACGCCCACCGGCAGCATTTCGGCCGACATTCGCAAGTTCAACAATTACCAGCGGCAACAAAACGACGCCGACTGGGCCTTCACGATCATCGTCGTCAACAACGCGAATGACGCGGACGGAGAATTTGCAGTAGGAGGCAGTTTCCGCAAGGCATTTTCGTTCGCCGGTGGACGATACATGGTGGTCCCCGCGAGCCGCCCGGCGAGCACCTACGCCCACGAAGCCGGGCACATGTTCTGGGCGCTGGACGAATATCTCGGCGGCGGCACCTACTCCGCCAGCCGCGGCTATTACAACACGCCTAACACCAACGCGGCGGACAATCCCGAAAGCGGATTCGTGCAGCAGGCGAGCATCATGACCAATGATGTTCCGGAACCCCTTCCGCCCGCGCAGCCCAGCTTTTTGCTGAGCGAGGCGTTTAACGCCCACATCACGTCCAAGTCGTCATCGGAGATGATCGGCTGGCGCGACACCGATAGCGACGGCATTTTCGACGTGCTCGACGTGCCGTTCGAGTTGTCGGGCACGGGGCGGTTCGACTCCACGGCGGGGACGTATCGCTTCACCGGCAGCTCGAGCGTCCGCACGCTGCCGAATTTGAATCCGTCCTTCTTGCAGAACGACATCACGATCAACCGCATCCGTGAAGTGCAATACGCGGTGGACGGCGGCCCGTGGCAGGTCGCCCAGGCATTTCCCGAGCGGACTTACACGACCTCGCTTGACCTGAACATCGCCGATTCCCTGCTGGCGTCGGGCGGGTCGCACACGATCAAAATCCGCACGATCGACACGCGGACGGGGGCCATGTCGCCTGAGTTCGTGGGCACGATCGGACCCAGCGGCACGCCGCAATCGGTCCCGTCCTCCGACAGCGGCGCGAGCGGCTTCGTCTATTTCGACAGCAATGGCAACGGCTCGTGGGACCGGAACGAAGGCCCGCTCGTCGATTGGGCCGTCGATCTGGTCGATCAATTCGGCACGCCGATAATTCTTCAGCGGCGGATCGAGCCCAACGACTATGCCGAAGGGGCCGTGCTCAACGGCGTGCATCCGGAAGTCACGCTGTCGGCGGTCGGCGGCGATGTCGGGGCCAACGAGCTTCAGCAATTGACGATCGTTTTGCCCGAGGGGGGCAGCGTCACGCCGACCTACAACGGCGTGCTCGGATCGCCTCTCGAATTCGATTCCCAGGTGCCGCTCACCGCTGGCCGCGTGGCCAGCAGCCTCAATTCCATTTCGGCGCTGACCGGCAACATCCTGGTGAGCAGCACTGCTGCGAGCAACGTCTTCCGCGTGACGTTTACGGGCGGCCTGGCGCGGACCAACGTGTCGCTCATCGTCCAGGGCGAGGCGTCGGGCGGCGCTTCGCTCGCCTCCACGGCCATCATGGAAGGAGTTTCCAGCACTGTCTTTGGATTTTCCAGCTTGCGCGTCCCCTCGGCGCAACGGGTCTTTTGGAACTCCAGCCTGGCTGGGGGTGGATTCAGCGAAGGCTGGAATACCAGCCGGCAATTCCGGGCCGATTTTGGCCAGAGCGTTTCATCCGTCAGCATCAAGGCGCTGTTCGCCACGGGGGACTTCGGCGTTGGGCGTCTGGAGGCGTACAGTTCGAGTGGCGTGCTGCTCGAGCGGTTCACGAGCGGCGTGCTCACCGGCGGCAAGAGCCAGGTCATGACGATCGCGCGGCCGACCCCCGACATTGCTTATATCGTCGCCTATGGCCACCTGGGGAGCACAATCGGCCTCGATACGTTCACGTGGGGTCCGCGTTCATCGACGACGACCAACACGCTCGGCGCCTGGTCGCTGCCGAGCCTCGTGAGCGGCACGTATCGCGTCAAAGTGATTCCGCCGCTGGCCCACATTGTGACGACGCCGCAAGGCGGGCAATATGAGGTCGGCTATACCGCGGGCCAGACGGTCGGCAATCTCAATTTCGGCATCTACAACACCGACAACATCTGGCACAACATCGCGTTTCCCGAGAACGTCAACAGCGACCCGCAGTACTTGGTGAATATTCTCGACCTGCTGGTGCTCGTCAACTGGCTGACGACCAACGGCAGCGGCGCACCGCTTCCCCAGACCGGCGATCCGAGTTCGACGGGTTATGTCGACGTCAACAACGACAAGGTGTGCAGCATTACCGATGTGCTGCACGTGGTGAATTATCTGACGCTCAATCCGCCGGGCGGCACAGGCGGGGCGGGCGGCGAGGGCGAAACTGGCGGCGCTAGCTTGCGCGGCGGAATGGGCCTGCCCGGCGGATCGGGCGGCGAGGGCGAAGAATCGCCTTTCGCTTCGTGGGGCGGCGACGATTCGCTGCGTGTTTCGCTGGCGTACCTCGAAAGCCGGGAAGACGTCCACGCGCATCATGACGAGGGCGAGCACGAGGAGCATGGCAACCACGCGTCCATGCTTGAAACAGTCGCCGATGGCTTATTGACGCAGGGCGGCGGCACCGACGTCGATGAGCTTGATGCTGTGCTTGCCGGCGACGTGGCCGGCGCGTGGTTGGGCAGCAACCTTGACAGTGAGATTGACAGCACGCCAAATCCCGTCGCTTCCGCGGACGAGTCCGCCACGCCAGGCGCGCTCGCTGGCCTCCCAACTGCCGCGGTTGGCGCCGGTGACCCGGAGGATCTGTTGCCGCTGGCCCGGCGCAAGCGTTTGGACCGGGCGGTCGACACATTGGCTGAGGATTTGTCCCAGATGCCGGCCAAGATTGCGCGGATTCTGGCCCGTGGCCAGCACCGCTAAAAGTCCACGGACTTCATGCCATAGAGCGGCATGTGGCGGTAATACACTTCCAGGATCATCAGCGCCAGCGCGGTGTCGCACAGTCGCCCGCCCGGCCCGGTGTGCGGATCGGCGAAGTGCCAGCTGCCTGCCTCGTGGCCGGTCGTGGCCTGAGCCGCAATCAGGTGTTCGCGCATTTGCTCGTTCCACGTTGGCCAATGCGGACCTTCCTGATGATGGAGGACCTGCGTCGCGTAGTAGTTGAAGTACATGTCTTCGTACGACGGACCCCACGCCGCCAGCTGTGCAACGCCGCGCACCAGCCGCGGGTCGTTGCGCCGCCATCCGGAATACATCCGACACAAGAGGCCAATGGCCGTCGGCGAGCGCTGCGCCTGGCGGCCTTCATATCCGTAAGCGGCGCCGCCGTCCGATTCAACGCTGTCGAGGAACGCCGACGCGCGGTCGAGCGCTTGCTTGGGGACGGCCAGGCCTGCCATTTGACCGCTTTTGAGGGCCATCCATTGCCAACCGACCACCGTCGTATCGCCAGGCTGCCCGGGGAAATAGCGCCACCCGCCGCGGAAATGCTGCGCGCTGACGATGAAGTCGAGCGCTTTTTGGGCCGGCTGCTTGAGCTCGTCGTCTTTGGTCAGCGCGTAAGCTTCGCACAAGGCAATTGCGGAAAGACCTTGCCCGTACATCGTCCCTTCCTGCAAATCGCCGCCGCGCGAGGAAACCACCATGCGGCCGCGGAGGTACGCGAGCCCATGCGCAACGGCGGACGCATGCTCGCCATCGACGGGAGTGTGCCCGGCCCCCAAGAGCGGCAGCAGGGCCAGCGCGGTTGCCGCGGTCGTCGAGTTCTCGCTGCCCGAGTTGCGGCAGCGCCCGTCGCAGGGGCCGCCGCGATGCGTGAATCGCCAGCCGCCGTCGGAATGCTGATGGGCGACAATCCATGCGAGGCCGGCGTGCACAGCGGCTTCACTGCGGGGCGAACCGCCGCGCAGGCTGGCGAGCTTTCCCCGAGCATCGGCGGTGCGCCCTTCCAAGCCGCCGCCGATGGGCGCGGGGGACGGCGCCCAAACGGTGTCTGCCTCTCGCTTGTCGCTCGACGGAATCGGGGGCAGTGCATCTCGCCGGCCCGCCCAAGGCGCCGCGATTTGGGGAGCGCTGGGAATCGTCGCGGTCGCTTCAATGGCCGCGGGCTCTGGAGACCGTCCCTCCGGCGCTTGAATCTGGGGCACATTCAAAAGCTCGAGCAACTCGGCCGGTTCGAGCGGAGGCGTCGAGACTTGAAACGCGACCACTCTTGGCTCGTGGGTCGTCTCCATTTCGCCGACCGGCGTCGAATTGCGATTCCATGCCCAGCCTTGCCACCACGGAGCCAGAGAATAAATGAGCACGCCGTGCAGCGCCAAACTGATCACTGTCGCGCCCAGCCACACGAACCAGGGCACGCTGGGCGTTGCCAATCGCTTGCGAATGCGGCCTATTCGCAGCAGTATCTTTGGCGACGCGCGGGTCATTCAATGTCCCCTAAAAGTGGCAATCCACTCTAGCTTCAAGAGCCCTGCGAACGCCCTAGAGCCGCTTCGCTCCCCCAATTGACCCTCCCTGCCCCTAGGGATACATTCGCCACAAGATAACTCGACCTTGCGTCGAGTTTTCTTTGGCACCCCTTTGTGATAGAATTCACAAAGTCCATTGCGGCGACCTAAACCTAGTCCGGCCAGCGATTTATGGACGACATCCTGCTGCCGATTCTGATCTTTGCCGCCTGTGCCACGGCCGTCTCGCTGGGCATGCTGGGCGTAGCGTCAATCCTCGGTCCGCGCCGGCAAAGTGCTGTCAAATCGATGCCTTACGAAAGCGGCATGGACCCCATCCATGACGCTCACCGCAAGTTCGACGTTCGCTTTCACCTGGTCGCCATCGCCTTCCTCGTCTTCGACGTCGAACTCTTGTTCCTCTATCCCTGGGCCGTCGCCAGCAAGCATGCCAGCGGCATCGACGCGGCGGTTCAGCAGGCCAGCCTGGCCGCCCAGCCGCTGGGCTACTCGCGGGGCCTGGTGTTCGCCGAGGTCATGGTGTTCATCGGCCTCTTGGCCCTCGGCTTCGTCTATGCATGGCGAAAGGGGGTTTTTCAATGGCGATAGAAGTCCCCGAAAACGTCGTCGTTACCAAGCTCGACGAGCTGGCCAGCTGGTGCCGCAAGAACAGCCTCTGGCCAATGCCGTTTGCCACGGCCTGCTGTGGCATCGAGTTGATGGCCACCGGCGCCAGCAAGCACGACCTGGCTCGCTTTGGCGCCGAAGTCTTCCGCTTCAGCCCGCGGCAATGCGACCTGATGATCGTCGCCGGCCGCGTGGTCATGAAAATGTTGCCGGTCCTCCAGCGCATCTGGCAACAGATGCACGAGCCGAAGTGGTGCATTTCGATGGGCGCTTGTGCCTCGACCGGCGGCGTCTTCGATACCTACGCGGTCGTCCAAGGGATCGACCGCTTCATTCCCGTCGACATGTATGTCCCCGGTTGCCCGCCGCGGCCCGAGCAGCTCATCCAGTCGATCATCGACCTCCAGGAAATGATCCAACGCGAAGGGACGATCGAAGGCAGGGAGTTTGAGCTGGCCTCGCGCCAACAGACCAAGCGAGCGCTCGTTGAGCTGCCCATGTATGGTCGCATTCCGGACGGTCGAACCAATGACGGGCGACCAATGTCCCAACCAATCCGAAATCTGAAATCGGAAATCTGAAGTCGGTCCATGCCCGCCAATCCCGCCACGCTCGCCGCACTGACCGCTCGCTTCGGCCCGCTGCCGACGAGCGAATTCCGCGGCCAGACGCGCGTGGTCGTCGCCCGCGATCAACTGCTCGAGGCGATGCGCCTGCTCCGCGCCGAGCTGCGCTTTGACCTGCTCGTCGACGTCACCTGCGTCGATTACCTCAACTACCGCGACGCCGCCAATCGCTTTGGCCTCGTCTATCTGCTGGCGAGCACCGACACCAACGAGCGGTTGACGATTCGCGTCTACTTGAACGAGCCGCAGCTGACGGTCCCTTCGGTAATTGGCTTGTGGAAGGGCGCCGACTGGCTCGAGCGTGAAGTGTTCGACATGTACGGCATCGTCTTCGACGGGCATCCCGACCTGCGTCGCATCCTGATGCCCGAGGAATTCACCGCGTACCCGCTACGCAAGGACTACCCGCTCCAGGGCCGCGGCGAACGGCACAATTTCCCCGTGCTCACGCGGCGAGAGGCTTAGGAGGAGAAGGAGACAGGTAATATTCGGCATTCGTCATTATTCCCTTCATTCGTCATTTGACTTTCGACATTCGACGTTGATGTCCCTCGCCGCCCCCACTGCCGAACGTCCCCAATCCCAGCAGGACTACCTGTGGACGCTCAACTTCGGCCCGCAGCATCCGGCCACGCACACCACGCTGCGCATCGTGCTGAAGCTCGACGGTGAGCGGGTCGTCGACGCAATTCCCGACATCGGCTTTCTGCACAGCGGCTTTGAAAAGCTCGGCGAACACCTCGATTACAACCAGTACGTCACGATCACCGACCGGATGAATTACATCTCGCCCGTCGCCAACAACGTCGCGTGGCACGGCGCGGTCGAACGGCTGCTCGGCATTGACATCACTCCCCGCTGCAAATACCTGCGGACCATCGTCGCGGAGCTGTCGCGCATCAGCGACCACCTGCTGTGCACCGGTGCGATGGGCCTCGATACCGGGGCGTTCACATTCTTCCTTTACGCCTTTTACCAGCGGGAAGTCATCTACGACATTTTTGAAACGCTCTCGGGCCAGCGATTTCATCCCAGCTACACCCGCGTCGGCGGGTTGTTTTATGACTTCACGCCCCTCGTGATTCAAAAAATCCGCTCCTTCATCAAGACCTTTCCCCAGACACTCGAAGACATGGAGCGGCTGCTCAACCGCAACCGCATCTTCGTGGACCGCACCAAGGGAGTCGGCGTTCTCGCCAAGGATGACGCGATCAATCGCAGCGTTACCGGTCCGATTGCCCGAGCCAGCGGGGTCACTCGAGATCTGCGGAAAGACGAGCCCTACCTGGCTTATGCCGATTTCGATTTCCAGGTCTGCTGCGCGACGGCCGGCGACTGCTTTGCCCGCTATTACGTCCGCATGGCCGAAATGCGCGAAAGCCTGCGCATTGTTGCTCAGGCGATCGAGAGCATTCCCTCCGGGCCGATCAACGTCGGCGTCGACGAACGGACCACGCTGCCCCCCAAGAGCCAGGTCTACCAGACCATCGAAGGCACGATCACCCATTTTGAGCTGGTCATGCTGAACCGGGGGCTTACCGTTCCCTGCGAGGAATCCTATGCCGCCATCGAATCACCCAACGGCGAGCTTGGCTTCTACGTCGTCGGCGACGGCAGCAACGTGGCCTATCGCGCCCGCTGCCGCCCGCCGTCGTTCATTCACTTTGCCCTCTTTCCAGAACTGATCCGCGGCCACACGCTCAGCGACGTGGTCGCCGTGCTGGGAAGCCTGAACATTATCGCGGCGGAGCTTGACCGCTAAGGAATTTCAGATTTCAGATTTCAAATTGCAGATTTGAGCCCTGAAATATCGTCCTCTATCCGAAATCTGCAATCTGAAATCTGAAATCTGAAATGAGCACCGGCGGCCGCGTTCTTACCGACGAGATGGTGGAAGCAATCAAGGCCTTCATCCCGCGTTATCCGTCCAAACAGGCAGTCACGCTGCCGGCCCTGCACATCGTCAACGAGCGGCTGCGCTATGTGCCGCCTCAGGCCGTTGTCGAAATCGCCGGCCTGCTCGACCTTGCCCCCTCCCAGGTTCAGGACACGCTGTCGTTCTACGGCTACTTCAAGCAGGACCAGCCGCACGGCCGCTGCCGATTGTGGGTCTGCCGCTCGATTAGCTGCGCGCTTCGCGGGGCCGACGACCTGCTCGATCACCTGAGCCACACGCTGCACGTCCAGCCAGGCGAAACCACTCCCGACGGCCGCGTCACCCTCGAATATGCCGAATGCCTCGGCGCCTGCGAACACGCCCCGTGCATGCTGGCCAATGACCAGTTAGTCAAGTCCGTCGGCCACCAGCAAGCCGACGAGTTCGTGAAAGGATTGCCGTAGCTTAGAACCCTAGCCCTAGCCCCTAGCCCTAGCCCCTCCCCCGTGCCCGATTTCCAACCAACTCTGCTCGCTCAAGTCGGCAAACCCGAAAGCCATACGCGCCGCGTGTATGAGCAGTCGGGCGGCTATCAGGCGCTGCGCAAGGTCCTCAAGGGCATGGCGCCCAAGGACATCGTCGAAACGGTCAAGTCCAGCGGCCTGCGCGGGCGCGGCGGGGCCGGCTTTCCAACGGGCCTCAAGTGGACCTTTCTGCCGCCAAACCATCCGGGGCCGATTTACTTCTGCCTCAATGCCGATGAAAGCGAGCCCGGCACGTTCAATAACCGCATCCTCATGGAGGACGATCCGCACCAGGTGCTGGAAGGGCTGATCATCAGCTGCTTCGCCACGCAGGCCCGAGTCGCCTATTACTACATGCGCTGCGAATACCCGCTCGCGTTTGAGCGCACCACCGCGGCCCTCGCGGAGTGCTACGAAGCGGGCTATCTCGGCCAGAACATTCTCGGCAGCGGCTACTCGCTCGATATCTACATGCACCGCGGCGCCGGCGCTTATATCTGCGGCGAAGAAACCGGCCTGATCGAAAGCCTCGAAGGCAAGCGGGCCTGGCCGCGCATCAAGCCGCCGTTTCCCGCCGTCGAAGGAGCCTTCCGCAAGCCGACGGTCGTCAACAACGTCGAAACGGTCGCCTGCGTGAAGCAGATCGTCGAGCGCGGCGTCGACTGGTTCAAATCGATCGGAATCCCGCCCGATCCCGCCAATCCGCGCGACGCCGGCAGCTACGGCCCCAAGCTCTATTGCCTCTCCGGACACATCAACCGGCCCGGCTGCTACGAGGCCCCGCTGGGAATCACCTGCCAGGACCTGATCGACCGCTTCGGCGGAGGCATCTGGAAGGGACGCCAGGCCAAAGCTGCCATCCCCGGCGGCATCAGCATGGGGCTCCTCAAGGCCGACGAATTCCACTGCCCGCTCGACTTTAATGGTCCGGGCAAGTTCGGCTGCCTCGGCCTGGGCACCGCCGCCGTGGTCGTGATGGACGAAACCACGAGCATGGTCGATTTCTTGCTCAACAGCTGCCGCTTCTTCTCGCACGAGAGTTGCGGCCAGTGCACCCCCTGCCGCGAAGGAACGCATTGGGCCACGCAGATGATGACCCGTATCAAGCACGGTAAGGGGCGCCATCGAGACCTCGACCTGCTGGCGGAGATCGGCGAGACGATCGGCATCATGCCCGGCACGACGATCTGCGGCCTGGCCGACGGCGCAGCGTGGCCCATCAAAAACTGCATCAAGAAGTTCCGCCAGGAACTGGAAGAATACATCCGGCGCACCAACCCCACGGGTTGGATGGAAACCAATCCCGTCCCGGCCCTGGAACTTGTCGGAATTCACTAACCACCGTCCCTAGCCGGGACCAAACCTGGTCCCGGTGAACCGGGAGCAGTTTGCTTCCGGCTAATGAAGAATTCACCAGTCGATGCCTGTTGTAATTGTTGACGGAAAAGAAATCGAAATTGGGGCCAGCGAACGCCTCAACGGCATTCAGGCCGCCCGCCGGGCTGGCGTGGAAATTCCGCACTACTGCTGGCACGCCGGGCTCTCGGTCGTCGCCAGCTGCCGCATGTGTCTCGTCGAATGCGGCAAGCGCGATCCGGCCACCGGCAAAGTAACGATGCAGCCCCGCGTTGTCCCGGCCTGTCAGACGCCCGCCGCCCCCGACACGGTCTTCATCACGGCCAGCGACAAGGTCAAAAACGCCCGAGCGATGGTCGAGGAAGACCTGCTCCTCCGCCATCCCATCGACTGCCCGATTTGCGACAAGGCGGGCGAGTGCTTGCTTCAGGACTACCACTTCCAGCACGGCCGCGAAGCCCGCCGGGCCGATATCCAGCCCTTCACCAGCCGCCGCCGCGAGCTGGGCGACACGGTCACGCTGTTCGTCGATCGCTGCGTCATGTGCTCGCGCTGTGTCCGCTTCACCCGCGAGGTATCCGGCACCAGCGAGCTGCTGGTCATTAACCGCGGAGCACAGGAGGAAATCGACGTATTTCGAAGCGAAGACGGCGAGATTCAGTTCCCCTTGGACAACAAGCTTTCGGGCAATGTCGTCGATCTCTGCCCGGTCGGCGCGCTCGGCGACAAGGACTTCCTCTACAAGCAGCGAGTCTGGTTCATGAAGAGCCACGACAACGTCTGCGCCGGCTGTGCGACCGGCTGCTCGATCAAGGTCGAAGAAAACCAGGACCGAGTTTATCGCCTCAAGCCGCGCGAGAATCCGCATGTCAACCAGTGGTGGATGTGCGACGAAGGGCGCTACGGCTATGACCACGTGCATGATCCCGCGCGGGTTACTCAGCCCCGCAAACGCGACGGCAAGCGGCACGTGAACATCGATTGGTCGCAGATCGCGCCGGAACTCGACGCCAGGCTCCGCAAAGCGGGCCGGCTGGCGGCGGTCATCTCGCCCCATTTGACGGTCGAAGAGGCTTATCTCTTGGCCAAATATTTCCGCAGCCTGGACCCCCAGGCAGTGCTTGCCATCGGCCCGATACCGACCGAGGGATCCGACGAGAAGTTCCCGACGGGATTCACGATCCGCGCGGAGAAGTGCCCCAATCGCAAAGGCGTCGAAGCCGTCATCAGCCGGCTCAGCGGCGGACTGGTGAACTGGGGCGATTTGCTGGGCCAGCTGGCCAGCAGTCGCTTCGGCGCCGTCTGGATTGCCGGCGGATACAAATCCCCCTGGAACGATGCCCAGGTCGCGGCCAAATTCAGCGACGTGCCGCTGGTGATCGTGCAAGACTGTTTCGCCTCGCCACTTTGGGACCGTGCCGATTACCAGCTCCCCGGCGCGACATTCGCCGAACGCGAAGGCTCGTACGTCAACGCGACCGATCGACTCCAGTCATTTCGCTGGGCCGTTCGCCCGCCCGCTGGGGTGATGGTCGAGGGCCGCCTCTATTGGCAGCTTCTCGGCCGTGAAGGCATGTATCGCGCCAGCGATGTGATGGCCGAAATCGCCCGTGAAATAACCTACTTCAGCACCGCCACCAAAGGCGTACCCGACGTCGGCGTCGACCTGAAGGTCAACCAACTCGCCTGACCGCCCCCTAGCCCTAGCCCCCAGCCCTAACCCCCAGCCCTAACCCCTCCCCCCCGTGCTCGACGTTCTCATCAAATCCGCGATCCTCATCGGCGGCATCATGACCGCCGCGGCCTATTTCGTGCTGCTCGAGCGGCGCATGGCCGCGTGGGTCCAGGACCGCATCGGCCCCAGCCGCGTCGGCGCGCCTCTCTCGCTCTTCGGATTCAAAGACCTGCGGCTGTGGGGCCTGGGCCAGCCGGCGGCGGACGGTCTGAAAATGATTCTGAAGGAAGAGTACACGCCGGCCCACGTTGATCGGCGGCTGTATGTTCTGGCCCCCATCGCGATCCTGGCCGCCGCCATCGCTATCTACGCTGTCATTCCCTTCGGCAGCCTGATCCCGCCCGTTCGGTTCGGCTCGCTGAAGTCCGCCGGCCCGATCGAATTGACAGTGGCGCCGGGCGTCGATGTCGGCATGATCTATGTCTTCGCTCTGTCGAGCGTCGCCGTCTATGGCGTCATTCTTGGCGGCTGGGCCAGCAACAACAAATACAGCTTCCTCGGCGGCCTGCGCTCAAGCGCCCAGCTTATCGCCTATGAGCTGCCGATGGGCCTGGGCATCCTCGGCGTCGTGCTCACCGCCGGTTCGCTCAACCTGAGCACGATCATCGAGCAGCAGGCCCACAGCGGCTGGTTCGCCCTCATGCAGCCGCTGGGTTTCGTCGTCTTCGTCATCGCCGCCTTCGCCGAAGCGGCCCGCCTCCCTTTCGACCTGCCCGAAGCCGAGCAGGAGCTGATCGGCGGCTACCACACCGAATACGCCGGCATGAAGCTCTTGCTGTTTCTGGTCGCCGAATTCCTGCACATGATCACGGCGTCGCTGCTGATCGTGATCCTGTTCTTTGGCGGCTGGCATTTCCCGTTCATCACCGGCCGCGATCCCCAGCAAGTCACCTGGGCCACCGCGGTCGTGCGAATTCTCGTGCTGCACGGCAAGGTTTTCGCCGTCATCATTTTTTTCATGTGGGTCCGCTGGAGCTGGCCGCGTTTCCGCTTCGACCAGCTCATGAACCTGGCCTGGAAGGTCATGCTCCCGCTGGGCCTGGTGAATTTTGTCGCCATCGCGGTCCTGGAAGAACTCCGCCATCGCTATGCCCCGGAGGGGAGCTTCGCCTGGACGCTGGTCGCGATCGCCGCCGGCTGGCTCGTATTCGCACTGTCCTGGCTGGCCACTTCGCTGGCTAATCCGCTCGTGACCGACAACCGCCCGCGCCGCAACCTCGCTCCGCTGGAGGTTGATTCGCAGATATGAATCGTGGGGCAGGCTTCCAGCCTGCCAATGAATCGAGGCAGGCTGGAAGCCTGCCCCACCTGACCTATGAAACCCGACGACCCCAACATCAAGTGGATTCCCGAGCCGGAACTGGGCCTGGCCGGCAAGATGTATCTGCCGCTCATCGCTCAGGGC
>JAKEHX010000282.1 GCA_022614795.1 Planctomycetaceae bacterium
GGCTCGACGATCCGCAATGCCGCGGGCCCTTGCACAGCGATCATGGCTGTTTCGAGCGTCTTGTCGGTCAGCCGCACGTCATCGCTCGGCACGACATGCGACCGGATCCAGGTGACGACTTTCTCGCGGTTGCTGGCGTTGACGACGAGCAGGTGATAGAGCCCTCCGGCGTGCTCCTGGAGGTGATAGACGAGCACGTCGTCGAGAATGCCGCCGTTCTCGTTGCAGACGAGCGAATAGCGGATTTTGCCGGGACCCATGCCGACGACCTTCCGCGTCAGCAGGCGATCAAGCAGGGCCGCCGAACCGGGGCCGTCGAACCGCAGCCGCCCCATGTGAGACACGTCAAACAGCCCGGCGGCCCGCCGCGTCGCGAGGTGCTCCTCGACGATCGAGCCGTACTGGACCGGCATCGACCAGCCCGCGAAATCGACCATGCGGCCGCCATGCGCGGAATGCCAGTCGGCCAGCGGCGTCCTTAAGAGCGAGCCGGTCATCGGGGCAGTTAACTTGTGAAGGAACGTGGGAAGAAGGCATTTTAGCCGGCTGGCAGCGACCAGCCAGGGGGCGGCAGAAATGCGGAATGCGGAATGCGGATTGCGGATTGCGGAGCGGCGCATGCCAACTCGTTTTTGATTCCGCACTCCGCAATCCGCACTCGTGTTCGATTTTTGCGGTGAGATTCGCTATCCTGCCTCCATGCCTGCTGAACCACCGAAACCAAATCCGTATGAAGTCACCTCACGTAGCGCCGAGGCGAGCGTCCCCTCGAGTGTTGTTCAACCATCTACACCGGTGGAAGTGTTGCCCCGTGTCCTGGGTCCGTTTGACGCCATCACGATTGTCGTCGGTTCGATTATCGGCTCGGGGATTTTTCTCAAAGCCTCGCGAATCGCCGAGGATCTGGGACAGCAGCACGGTTTTGTCCCGATCATTATGGTCTGGGCCGTCGTCGGATTCGTTACTTTGTGCGGTTCGCTGGCGTTGGGCGAACTCGCCGCCATGCTGCCACAGGCGGGCGGGCCATACGTTTATCTGCGCGAAGCCTACGGCCGCCTGTGGGCGTTTCTTTGGGGTTGGACGGAGTTTTGGATCGTGCGTACGGGTTCGCTCGGGGCGCTGGCTTGCGCCACAGTAATCTACGGCAACAGCTTCCTGGAAACGCTCAAAGAGCAACATCTTTTGCCGGGATTGATCGCCGCGCTTGTGCCGCTCACGCATTGGGCACAGTGCGCGGTCAGTGTGATGCTGGTTCTGGCCTGCACCTGCGTCAACGTCATCGGTACGAAATCGGCCGCACGTTTGCAAAACGTCACGACCATCATCAAGGTGGGATTTCTCGCCTTCCTGATCGTCGGTCCCTTCGTCACACTGCAAGCCGACACCCGCAATCTTGCCCCACTCGGGCCCACCGACTTTTCACTAGTTTTTTGGCGGGCAATCGGTCTGGCCACGATCGCCGTGCTGTGGCCCTACGACGGCTGGATTAACATCGCCCCCGTCGCAGAAGAGATCAAACAGCCGCAGCGGAACGTGCCGCTGGCCTTGACGGTCGGCATGCTCATCATCATTACGGTTTATCTGGGGGCAAATCTCAGTTACCACCTGATGCTGCCGATGGATAAGGTGGCCCAGTCCCCCGCCGTGGCGACCGAAGTCTGCAAAATGCTCATTGGCAGCGCTGGCGCCTGGGTGGCGGCACTGTGCGTCATGGTCTCGACGTTCGGCGCGCTCAACTCCAATTTGCTGTGCGGACCGCGGATTTATTTTGCCATGGCCCGCGACCGCTTGTTCCCCGCGGCCATTCGCCAGGTGCACAGCCGGTTTCAGACGCCGGCCAACGCGATCATGGCCCAGAGCGCCTGGTCGCTCGTGTTGATTCTTGTGGCATACGCGTGGACGGCGTGGTCGGCCTCTGGTGGTTCGCAAGTAGCCAACGAGGAATCGATGCTGCCGGCACCCGCGAGTCCTGGCGACGCCTTCGATGTGCTCACCGACTTTGTCATTTTCGGCGGCTCGATCTTTTACGCGATGGCGGTCGGAGCGGTGTTCGTGCTGCGGTGGAAGAAGCCCAACCTGGCGCGCCCTTATCGCACCTGGGGCTATCCCGTTACTCCGGCGCTTTACCTATTGGCATTTAGCGGGGCCTTGGTAAGCATGCTGGTCGATAAATTTGAACAAACCATCGCGGGTTCGGTGCTGATCTTGGCCGGCGTAGTCGCATTCTTCGTGATGGGGGGCGGGCGGAAGAGCGAGCCTTAGGTTGGGTGCGCCCATTTCCCTCGAATTCTTCCGTGATGACCTTGACGGCGAGGTTTCCTGAACGTAGATTTTGATGAGTCAAAAACAAAGTTTTGTCAAACAGAAATCGTTCGCTCAGTCTCATCGCCTGAGCGTGGGAATGCTATGCCTACGCAACCTCTAGTCCGCGTGTGTCGTCAATTGGTTCTTGTTGCTCTGGTTCTCATCGGCCTTGCCCTCAGCGGCTGCGGCGTCAGTGAAGCGACGCCTGGCCAGCGGGGCGGTCACACGCACGGTCAGCCGCAGAAGATCGCGGCCAAGTATGCCGGGTCGTATCCAATTCAGGTTGTTTGCACAACGGGCATGGTCGCCGACCAGGTGCGCAACGTTGGCGGAAAGCACGTGCAGGTGGTGACGCTCATGGGCGCCGGCGTCGATCCGCATTTGTATAAGGCATCCCCCGCCGACGTGAGCCAGCTCAACCGGGCTGACATTATTTTCTATTCGGGGCTGCACCTCGAAGGGAAGCTGGCCGAACTCCTCGAGCGGATGGCCTCGCGCAAGCCGACCGTCGCAGTCGCCGAGCGGATCGACGAGGCAAAGGTTTTGCACGACGAGCATGGCGCCCCCGATCCGCACGTCTGGTTCAACGTGTCGCACTGGAGCGAAGCGGCCGGCGCGGTGCGCGACGCACTCGCCGAGTTTGATCCGAAGCACGCGGACGACTACAAGGCGGCCAGCGAGACCTATCAGGCGCAGCTGGCAGTGCTGCATCTCGAAGCCAAGGAGCAGTTGGCCACGATTCCCGCGGCGCAGCGCGTGCTCGTGACGGCTCACGATGCGTTCCAGTATTTCGGCCAGGCGTACGGCCTGGAGGTCCGCGGCATTCAGGGGATCAGCACCGACAGCGAAGCCGGCGTCAAGCACGTCAACGATCTGGTCGATTTCCTGGTCCAGCGGAAGATCAAGGCGGTCTTCGTCGAGACCAGCGTCGCCAACCAGAACGTGAAAGCGCTGATTGAAGGGTGCGCCGCGCAAAACCACAAGGTCGAGATCGGCGGCGAGCTGTTTTCCGACGCGATGGGCGAGGAAGGAACGCCGGAGGGAACGTATCAAGGAATGGTGGGGCATAACGTCAAGACTATTGTTGGCGCATTGAAATGACGAATGTCGAAACTGAATGACGAAGGAATGACGAAAGTCAAAGTCCGAAGGCGCTGCCATTCGTCATTCGCAGCTTCGACATTGATTCGTCATTTGAGTTTCGATATTCGACATTCATGCCCGCGGTTCTCGACATCCACGACGTCACCGTCGCCTACCACCGCAAACCGGTGCTGTGGGACGTCGACCTGGTGATCGAAGGGCCGCAATTGGCCGCGATCGTCGGACCCAACGGGGCGGGCAAGAGCACGCTCATCAAAGCCGTGCTGGGCCTGGTGCCGATGGCCAGCGGCCGCGTGCTGGTCTTCGATCAGCCCGTGGCCAGCCAGCGAAAACGAATCGGCTATGTGCCGCAGCGGGAAAGCGTCGATTGGGATTTCCCGGTCAGCGTGCTTGATGTGGTGCTGATGGGGACTTACGGACGATTGGGGTGGATTCGCCGTCCGGGCAGGGCCGAGCGCGAGCGGGCCCGCGATTGCCTCGCCCAGGTAGGCCTTGTTTCCTACGAGCGGCAGCAGATCGGCCAGCTCTCGGGCGGCCAGCAGCAGCGAGTGTTTCTGGCCCGCGCTCTGGCCCAGGAAGCCGACATCTATTTCATGGACGAGCCGATGGCCGGCGTCGATGCGGCGACCGAGCGGATGATCTTTCAAGTGCTTTCGGACCTGCGGAAGGCGGGCAAATCGATCATCGCCGTCCATCACGACCTGCGCACCGTGCCGCAGTATTTCGACTATGTGGTTTTGCTGAACGTGCGATTGGTGGCCGCGGGACCGCGCGAACAGGTTTTCACGCCCGAGAACCTGCGCAAGACCTACGGCGGCAGATTGGCCCTGCTCGATACGGTCGGCGAAGTGCTGGAGGCCGGTCCACGATGACAGCCTTACTTCCATGATGCTCAAGTACAACACGCTGATCGTTCTGGCCGGCGTGAGCCTGCTCGGGGCTAGCGCCGGGATGGTCGGGGCTTTCGCGGTGCTTCGCAAACGGGCGCTGACTGGCGACGCCCTCGCCCACGCGGCCTTGCCGGGACTGTGCATCGCCTTCCTGATTCTGCGGGAACGAAACGTCGCGGCAATGCTCCTCGGTGCGCTGGCCAGCGGAGTGGCCGGGATCATGGTCATCTCGGCCCTGCGGCGGTGGACCCGCGTCCGTGAAGACGCCGCCATCGGCAGCGTGCTGACCGTCTTCTTCGGCCTGGGAATCGTGTTGAGCAAATACATTCAGAACTTGTCGAACATCGGCAGCCGAGCCGGGCTCGAGTCATATATTTTCGGCAAGACCGCAGGGATGACGCGGGGCGACGTCTACCTGATCGTCGCGGCCGGGCTGTTGGGCCTGGTCGCGGTCGCGCTGCTTTACAAGGAGTTCCTGTCGATTTCATTCGACAGCGAATTCGCCCGCTCGCTTGGCTGGCCGGTGTATTTGCTGGACCTCTTGCTTATGTCACTTGTCGCCCTGGCCGTGGTGATCGGCCTGCCGGCCGTGGGCGTCGTGCTGATCTCGGCTCTGCTCATCATGCCCGGAGCCGCGGCCCGCTTTTGGACCGACAGGCTGGGGACGCTGCTGGTGCTCTCCGGCATTTTCGGCTTCGCCGTGGGGCTCGTCGGTACGTGGCTCAGCGCCTCGCTCGACCAGCTTCCCGCCGGGCCGATCATCGTGCTTTCGGGAACAACGCTGTTTGTCTTTTCGCTGCTCTTTGGCAAACAGCGGGGCATATTGGCGCGGTGGATCGATCAGCGGCGATTTGAGACGTCGCTCGGCCTGCGGCACCTGTTGCGCATCGCCTGGGAGCATCAAACCGAAGGACCGCGTCAGGCGGCGCCGTTTTCCAGCGCCGACCTCTTGGTGCGCAAGACCTGGACAGGGCCAAGGGCAAAGCAACTATTGGCTTCCGCGCAGTCGGCCGGCTTGGTGCGGCCCGTGGCTACGGGGAACGATTTATACGAGCTGACCCCCAGCGGCCGCGACGAGGCCCTGGCCGCCACGCGCGGCCATCGCTTGTGGGAGGCGTTCCTCGCGGAATACCCCGATCAGGCCAATAGCACGGTCAACCTTGCCAGCCTGTCGATCGAGGACTACGTGCCGCCGGCGGTTGTCGAGCAGCTCACGGCGCAGTTGCAAGCCGCGGGTCGCTGGCCGGAAGACAGAATGCGAGCCGAACGAAGTCGGGAGTCTTTGGCGGAAGGAGGCGCTCGATAATGGATCGATTGCGCCCGCCAAAACCTTCCATTCCAAAGGGCTGGCCGCTTCAGCCGCTGAGCCTGATCGCCTATCTGGCCGTCGGTGTGGGGCTCGGCATATTATCGCTTCGCTGGCAGGTTGCCGAGTCGCTGCAAGCGGGCCAGGTCTTGATCTGGGCCGACTTTACAACGCCGCTATGGACCATCGCCATTGGCATCCTCACCAACGTATCGTGCGCTCTTTTAGGCTGTTACCTCGTTCTGCGGCGGATGAGCCTGTTAGGCGATGCAATCAGCCACTCGGTTTTGCCGGGGCTGGCGATTGGCTTTCTGCTGACCGGGGAGCTGACCGGATGGCCGATGTTCCTGGGTGCCATGGTGCTGGGAGTGCTTACCAGTGTCCTCACCCAGGTGATTGCCAACCTGGGCAAAGTCTCGGAAGACACGAGCATGGGCGTAGTCTTTACGTCGCTCTTCGCCGTCGGTGTGGTTCTGATCATGGCTTTTGCCCGCCGGGCGCATATTGACGCCGAGTGCATCCTGTATGGCCAGATCGATTATGCCGCACTGAATCTGCCGGTGGCGAATTGGCCACAAGTCCCTGCCGCCGTCTGGACGCTTTCAGCAACGCTCGCGGCGACGCTGCTATATGTGCTGGTGCTCTGGAAAGAATTGAAGATTGTGGCCTTCGATCCGGCGCTGGCCGCGGCGATGGGCTTGTCGGTTCCGGTGGTTCACTACAGCTTGATGGCGATGGTCGCCTGCGTGAGCGTCGCCTCGTTCGAAGCGGTGGGATCGATCCTGGTGGTAGCGATGCTTATCGTCCCCGCCGCGACCGCCGCACTGGTCACGGACCGGTTGTCGTGGATGCTCGCTTGGGCCGCGACATTCGGCATTGTGTCGGCGGTGTTCGGCTACGTGCTGGCCGCCGCGACGGCGACGAGTGTGGCGGGCATGATGGCCGTTGTGGCGGGCGTGCAGCTGGCCGTAGCGGTCGTTCTCGGGCCGAATTATGGCCTGGTGAGCCGCTGGCTGCGAAATCTTTCGCTGGCGGTGCGGATTGCGAGTGAGGATGTGATTGCCAGGCTGTATCGGGAGGAGGAGCGGAGAGGTCAGGGTTCAGGTCTCAGGGTTCAGGAGTCGGGAGTCGGGAGTCGGGAGTCGGGAGTCGGCGGACTCGTTCGCTGGCTGGCTGGCTGGCGCCTCGCGCGCGAGAACTGGGTGCTTGCCGACCAGGTTGGTTCGCTGCGACTGACGAATGAAGGGCGCACCGCGGCCCGCAACCTGGTGCGGGCCCACCGCCTGTGGGAAGCCTATCTCGATACGCACTTCGACCTGCCTCGTGACCACTTGCACGACGCAGCCGAGCGGATGGAGCACTTTCTCGATCCACAGCTGCAAGCCGAGCTCGACGCGGAGCTGGCAGGGGTGCAAACCGACCCGCACGGCAAGGCAATCCCGCGCGGCGACGACTAGGTGTCGGCCGTCGGCTGAATCACGACATTTTCGCCCGCGGACGGCGGTATCTCGAAGTCTTTGGTCGAGGTCCCCTCCGGCACCGTAAAGGTATCGTCGATCGGGTTAAAGATCTGCTTTCCCTCGTAGATCTCGACCAGCTGCTGCCAGGCCCCCGCTGGGAGTCGGATTTAACGCCGTCGAGCAGGCTGGCGAGGTATTGTTCATGGGCCACCAGGCTGCCAGGCAGGAAACAAGGGCAAAAACGGCCGAACTTTGCCGCAGACGGCGTTTTGGATATTGATGCCGGAAAAGATGACGAATAATATAATCAGCGGAGCAACGTGCCGTGCGTGGCGGAACCCACCCGGCTCGCGGGATGGCTCAGCCGGTACAGGCAGGTGTCCTGTAGTGATACCGCCAAGGACTGGCACTGGCCGGGTAGTCCGGCCGTGGCAATTGGCAGGGACCGGAGGCATGTATAGACCCGGCGATCGCGTCGTCTACACCGCCAGCAAGCACAGTCGGCACCCGGGCCCCCGGGCCGAGCAGCTGACGCCCGAGCCCAACGGCGAAGGATATTTCTACGACGTCCGCAAATACTGGCTTGTGCGGGCCGTGCAACCGGACGGGATGCTGGTAGTCGTTACCCGCCGCGGCAAGGAGCGGCAAGTTTCGGCCGCCGACGAGCGCCTGCGCCCGGCGCGCTGGTGGGAAAATCTCTTCTTGCGCTCGCGCTTTCCCCGAACTCCATCCAACTCCGCGCCCGATTCCCAGGATCGATCCGACATCGACCAGGGGGGCAGGGTGGCTGCCGGCACGTAACTTTTCGGCCCTGGCTCCTGCACGAAGCTATAGCTCCCGCACGAAGATGCTGCCAAATTCCACGGGCTCGTTGTGATGCTGAAGGCCGATTGGCCCGCGCGTGGCGATGCCTGGGAGTTTGGCGTCTTCGATGATCCGGTGTCCGTTGAGATCGATCGTCACGCGGTCTCCTTGCATCTTGATGACGAACCGGTTCCATTGACCCAGCGGCGCGTCGGCTCGTTGCTTAGGGGTGACGGCCGCGCGAATTCCGCCGGCCAAATCCTTGTTCTGGCGGTACGCTGTGACCTCGCCTGACCCGACCGGGTAGCAGCAGATATTGACCTGAGCGGTCTCACTGCCGCGGAGCAAGATGCCGCTATTGCCCGCGTCATCGACCTCCACCAGCACCGGCCGCCCCTCGGCGTCAAGCTTCTCGTCGCCATTGGCCAGCACGACCGGGTACGATCTTCTAACTGGCTTGTTGGTCAGCCGCCAATCGACCACCAGCTCGAAGTCGCCATATTCCTTGGCGGTCCACAGGTGCTTGTCGCGAGGTTCCGCCGCCTCGCTCTTCCCGTCGTACGCCAGCCGCCAGTCGCTCACCGCCCAGTGCCCGGCGTTTCCAGCAACCTGCTTCCAGTCGGCCAGGTTCGCGGCGGCCAACAGCGGCACAAACCCCTTTGCTTCATGGGCCGTTTCCTCCGGCGACGGGTTGGTGGAAGGGCGTTCGGCAATTCGCAGATTGCGGAAGTGACACTCCGAACCCTCCGACTCCAGACAGATGTATCCCTTTCGCGGCTTGCACTCGCTGCCCCCGCTGACTTCCTTGCCGTTGACCGCCAGCTTGATCACGCCGTCCTGGCAGGTGATTCGGTAATGGTTCCACTCGGGCGAAGGCTTGGCGCGGTGTTCGCTCGGCAGGCAGCGCTGCGCGCCCCTGGGGTGTGGCCGGTCCGGCTTCATCGTGGCCCCGTGGATGCTGAAAACGTCGCCGTGGCTGGTATAGACGTCCGAGTTGCGGCCGTCGAGCACCTGCACCTCGATCCCCCGCGAAAACGGCGTTCCCACCGCCGTCAGCGGATCAGCCCAGATGAACACTCCCGCATTGCCGCCAGCCTTCATGTGCCGCCACTCGAGCTCCATCACGAAATTCTCGTACATCCGCTCGGTGCGGATTGTTCCGGTCGGCTGGCCCGTACTGACGATCATGCCGTCTTTGGCCGTGAAGGTGGCGGGTGCCACGTTGACAATCACCCAGCCATTGAGGTCCTTGCCGTTGAACAGGGGTTGCCAGTTCTCGTCTGCCCGCGCCGATTGAACGAGTGCGCAGCATGCGACCAACATAGTGACAAAAGGGCGGTACATAGGAAGTGCTCCAGAATGCGGGCCAGCAATTTTCGTATCCAGGCTGCGCCTGCCGAATGTACCACCGCGGTCGCCGGCGTTCCACTTCCAGCCGTTGACAGTGGCGAGCGCCGCTCCGTAGTGTGAGGCCAAGGAGATTTGCAGTGCCTCAAGTCATGGATGGCAAGTCCGGCCCAGTCTCAGGCCGATTTGCCATCGTCGTCGCGCGCTATAACGAGCACATCACCACCAAGCTGCTGGCCGGGGCGATCGAAACGCTCCGCGCCGCCGGCATTGGCGATGAAGCGATCGACGTGGCCTGGGTTCCCGGAGCGTGGGAGATTCCGCTCGTTGCCCAGCGCATGGCATCGTCGCAGAATTACGTGGCCGTTCTGTGTTTGGGGACGGTAATTCGCGGCGAAACGACGCACGACGAGCATATCAACCGTCAGGTCAGCTTGAGCCTGGGGCAGATCGCGCTGGAGGCCGATCTGCCCGTTCTGTTTGGCGTGCTTACGTGCAGCACGCTCGAGCAGGCCATTCATCGCGCTGGCGGCAACATGGGCAACAAAGGGTCCGAGTGCGCTGAAGCGGCTCTAGAAATGGTGCGGCTGCTGGGCAAGCTGCCGAGCTGAGATTCCCGCGGCATTGACTCGGCGGTGCTGGCCCTCCGAATTCTGACTTCCGACCTCGGACTTTCGACCCCTGACCCTCTGCGCTCACTCCTGCTCCGCCCAAACCCGCACCGCCCCTTCGTCGTCCACCTGCACCCGAATCACATTCGGCCGGCAGCAGACGGGGCAATCTTCGACGTACTCCTGTTCCGCCCCTGCCGAGGCATCGACCGGGACCACAATCTGCTCGTGGCACCAATCGCACGAGTAAGTCGCGTGCTCGCGAAGTCGCCGGCGATCTGGCGGCTTGCGGCGTCTTCTGGGCAGGCCGGCCATTCGTTGTCGCCTCCATCTCTCCATACTATAACCCCAAGATGCCCGCACAATCGTTCCCCCGCAAGCTGCGGCTGCGCAGCCAGGCTGAGTTCGACCGGGTCTATCGGGCCAAAGTGTTTGCGGCTGATGAGGTGCTCGTGATCAACGCCTGTGCCAGCGACCTCGCGCATCCGCGGCTGGGACTGAGTGTGTCGAAGAAGGTGGGCAGCGCGGTCACTCGCAACCGCTGGAAGCGATTGATCCGCGAGGCCTTTCGTTTGTCGCGGGCTGAACTGCCCAGCGGCATCGACCTGGTCGCCCGGCCGCAGAAGGGGGCCGAGCCAGACCTGGCCGCGATCCGCAAATCGCTCGTCGAATTAGCTCGCAGAGCCGCCAATCGAATCGCTCCGCGCGCCGGCGAACGCGGCATGTCAGCCGGCGAGCGGGGGGCGCCTTAGTTCGAAACTAGAGCCCCCTGAGGTCGCACTATGTCACTACTCCACGAGATTCTCCGCCTTCCGACGCGCATCGTGATCGCCTTCGTGCGCCTCTACCAGCTCACGCTCAGCCCGCTCATCGGCCGCCAGTGCCGCTTTCAGCCGACATGCAGCAACTACATGATCGGCGCGGTCGAGAAGTATGGCGTTCTGCGCGGCGTGCCAATGGGCTTGTGGCGAATTCTCCGCTGCAATCCGTTTTGCAAAGGGGGCTATGATCCGCCGTAGAAAAGTAGCAGGCACACTCCGTGTGCCGTCTCCGGAGCCACGGATGAAACCTAGCGCGGCCCAGCCGCAACCAAGTTGATAGTGGGGAGAAAAGACGTTCCTCCCAGGTGTAAAGTGTTGGTGATTTCACAAGCCAACACTCCCTCTGAAAGGAACGCCATGCAAGGGTTTATACAGCGACATGCTGAGCAGGTCAGCGGGGTACTCAGTGGTTTGGATCGGGTGCGTCTCCGGGGAACGCTGCGGTGGCTGTCGAGTCCCCGCGGCTTGCTCAACTACCTGTCGCTGATCAGCGTGTTGCTCAAGGACTTCAAGGCCTTCGCCATGGACTGCACCGCCCAAATTCGCCGCGCCAGTCAGAGCCTGGCCCTCTCGGCGGGACGGCCCTTTGAGTACTTGAACAGCAGCGCGATCCGCAAGGAGGAGCTGGTGCAAGCCATGGCGACGGCGGATCGAATCGAGAGCGGCCTGATCTGCGTCTTGAGCTGCGTCGAGCCGTGCTATTCGTACACGGTCGGTCCGAACCGGAAGCAGAAGCGATTGGAGCTGCGCTATGGGCCGAGCAAGTGCCGCCACGATTATTTCTACCTCCAAGATCCGGAGCTGGGGTGCGTGCACTTGCGTTTGCAGACCTGGTTCCCCTTGACCCTGCACGTCTGCCTGAACGGGCGCGACTGGCTGGCTCGGCAACTGGCAGCCGCCGGTTTGTCCTTTGAGCAGCGCGACAACTGCTTCGTCGCGGTGGAGGACTTTGGGCGAGCCCAAGCGCTGCTCGACGATCAACTGCGGACGCGCTGGACCGGGCTGATGAACCGTTTGACCCAGACTTGTCATCCCACCCATCGGCGGTTGTTTCAGGAGTATCCGATCCCGTATTACTGGTCGGTCGAGGAGAGCGAATGGGCCACCGACGTGGTCTTCCGCACGCCGCAAGCGCTCGCGGCGTTGTATCCACGACTGGTGCGTTATGCCCTGACCGACGTCTCCAGTGCCGACGTGATGCGGTTTCTCAGTCGGAGGATGCCCAAGCATGGGAACGTCAACGGCAATTTCACGGGCGAAGTGGTCAGCGATGTGCGGACCCGCCCCGAGGGAACGCGGGTCAAGCATCGGGTCAACCGCAACGCGATCAAGATGTACGACAAGCAGGCGAGCGTGCTGCGGGTCGAGACGACCATCAACGACGCACGGGACATGAAGGTCTATCGGCGGGCGGAGGGCAACCCCGACAGCGCCAAACGCTGGCGGCCGCTCCGCAAGGGAGTGGCCGATCTGCACCGCCGGGCCAAGCTGTCGCAGGCTGCCAACGAGCGGTATCTCCAGAAGCTGGCGGCAGTGAACGACACCCGCACCCTCCAGGATCTCGTCGCCCCTCTCTGCCGGCCCGTTCAATGGCAAGGCCAGCGCGTTCGGGCGCTGTCCCCCCTCGCGGAGAGTGACACGAAACTCCTCCAGGCCGTCCAGCGAGGCGAATTCGCCCTGCACGGCTTTCGCAACCGGGACCTGCGGTCGATCCTGTATGCCAAGCCCGCCGACACGCCGCCCAGCGCCGACAATCCGCGGCCGTCACCCGCCAGATTCGCCTGCTCCGAGCGCATGGCTTGATCGCCAAAGTTTCCAAAACTCACCGCTATCAACTCACGGACCTCGGCCGCACCGCAATCACGACACTCCTCCAAGCGCAGCACGCCAATGCTGCCCAACTCCAACAACTCGCAGCCTAAAATCTTCTCGCCGCGCGACGAAGTGCCACGTTTGTATTACGGAGTGTGCCTGCAACTTCTCCCGCCGTTGCCACCCTCCCGCCAGCCGCTATACTGCTGGATTCCCTGAAAACCAAGGAATCGACGATGGCTCAGTGCGAATTCTGCGAGAAAAAGCCCGCGATGGGCAACCAGATCGAAACCCGCGGGAAGGCCAAATACTTGGGGGGCGTCGGCACCAAGATCACCGGCATCAGCCGCCGCGAGTTCAAGCCCAACCTCCAGCGGGTAAAAATCACCACTCCCAACGGCACGAACAAGTATGTCCGGGTCTGCACGCGGTGCCTCAAGGCTGGCGTTGTCCGCAAAGCGGTCAAGCAAGCCCCCTTCAAGCTGCCGGTAAACGTGTTGCATAAGGGCCAGGCGGTGAAGGGGGGCGGCCAGGCACCCAAAGCATCCCCGGCGCCGGCCAAAGCCGCGGCTCCGGCGAAAACGAAGAAGTAGCCCGTCTCCCTCTCCCTTTGGGAGAGAGTTGGGGTGAGGGTGCCGCTTCACCTCGTGTGCGAACCTCGCCCGACTCGAACTCGTCCCAGCATCGGAGGTTCCGCCATGTCGCTCACTCGGGCCGACGTTGAAAAGGTCTCGCTCCTGGGCCGGCTGCTTCTCTCCGACGCCGAGCTCGACACGATGACGACCCAGCTTACGCGGGTCGTCGGCTACGTCGAGCAGCTGGGCGAAGTCAACACCGATGGCATCGAGCCGATGGCCCACGCGGTCGAGATGCACAACGTCTTTCGTGACGATGCCTTGGCCGCCAGCTTGACCCGCGATGCCGCGCTTGCCAACGCCCCCAAGCGCGACAGCGAGTGCTACCGCGTGCCGGCGGTGCTTGGGGAATGACCAATGACCAAATCCCACTGACCAATGCAGTAACTCAACGTTAGCGCCATTGGTCAGTGGGATTTGGTCATTGGTCATTTGAAAGGTGTATTGATTGCCATGTCACTAACCGACCGCCCCGCCACCGACCTCCTCCGCGATCTGTCCGCCCGTAAGATCTCGTCGGTGGAGTTGGTGAAGGCCTACGCGGAGCGCATCCGCCGCTTCGACGGCCAGATCAAGGCGTTCTTACACCTGGACATCGACGCGGCACTGGCCAAGGCCAGGGAAATCGACGCCCGCCGCGCCGCGGGCCAGCCGATGGGCAAGCTCGGCGGCCTGCCAGTCGCCATCAAAGATGTCCTCTGCACCCAAGGCATTAGGACGACCTGTGCCAGCAAGATCCTGGAGAACTTCGTTCCCCCGTACGACGCCACGGTCGTGCGGAAGCTGAAGGAAGCCGACGCGGTGATCATCGGCAAGACGAACATGGACGAATTCGCGATGGGAGGCTCGACCGAGAACAGCGCCTACTTCAAGACGACCAATCCCTGGGATACGTCGCGCGTGCCCGGCGGCTCGAGCGGCGGGGCGGCGGCTTGCCTCGCGGCTGGCATGGCCCCGCTCTCCATCGGCACCGACACCGGCGGCTCGATCCGTCAGCCGGCGGCGTTCTGCGGCGTCACCGGCCTCAAGCCGACTTACGGCCGCGTGAGCCGCTATGGCCTCGTGGCCTTTGCCAGCTCGCTCGACCAGATCGGCCCGCTGGGCCATACGGCCGAAGACTGCGCGCTGCTCTTGGAGACAATCGCCGGCCACGACCCGCGCGATTCAACCAGCGCAGACCTGCCGGTGCCGCAGTACACCGCTTCGCTTAGCCAGCCGCTCCAAGGGCTGAAGCTGGGCCTGGTACGGGAACATTTTGGCCCCGGCCTCGATTCCGAAATCGAGGCCGCCGTGCGCGAGGCGGTGAAGGATTACCAGTCGCTCGGGGCGACAGTCAAGGAGCTTTCGATGCCGCACAGCAAGTACGGCATCGCCACGTACTACATCATCGCCCCCAGCGAAGCTTCGAGTAACCTGGCCCGTTACGATGGAGTGCACTACGGCTATCGCACCGACGAGAAGGCGATGCTCGACGAGTTGGCCGCCAAACAGAAACAACTTGAGTCGGCCCAAGACGCGAAAAAACTAGCCCAGCTCGACACGCCGCTCATCCGCCTCTATCGCAAGACCCGCGCCGAGGGTTTTGGCCCCGAAGTCAAGCGCCGCATCATGCTCGGCACCTACACGCTCAGTGCCGGCTATTACGACGCCTACTACCTCAAAGCCCTCAAGGTCCGTCGGCTAATCCGCCAGGATTACGATAAAGCCTTCGAGGAGGTCGATTTCGTCGTGGGTCCAACGACGCCATCGCCCGCTTTCAAACTGGGCGAGAAGACCGACGATCCACTCGCCATGTACTTGGAGGACCTCTACACCGTTACGCTGAACCTTGCCGGCCTGGGAGGCATCAGCGTCCCATGCGGCTTTACTAAGAGCGGCTTGCCGATCGGCCTTCAGCTTCAATGCCGACCGTTCGACGAAGAGCGACTGCTGCAAGCCGCGGCCATGTACCAGCGGGCAACCGATTGGCATACGAAGCGGCCGAGCCTGTAGGGAACGTACGATGAGACCGTGGAGTCGTGAATTGTTTCTGAACTCGCAACTCTATCGTTCAAGGGAACGTTTACGGATTTACAGCGATGCGCCGCGGAAGGGGGACGACATGGGCTGCCTCGGCATTCATTTGGCACTGACGGGTGACGAAGCCAACAAACTCAAATCGCAATTAAATGACGACGCGCGGCGCGACTATTTGCTGGAGGAACTTGAGGACAAGTACTTCTCTGAGGAACAGGATTTTCTTGCGGAGAGCGACAAGGCTTGGGATGGAATCCATCGGGCGCTCACCGACGGTCGTTTCACCTACGACAACGGCGAGTATCCACTCAGTCACGTGGTGATGGGTGGTGAAATTGTCTATCACCAGTCCGATTACATCATGGTGCTCAAGTCACCAAAGGAGGTGAAGGATGTCGCAAATGCAATTCGAGACATCACAGAAGACAACTTCAAGGCTCGCTATCGAAAGATCGATCAGGCGCTGTGTGAATGGCCGCTGAGTGAAGAAGACTGTGACTACAGTTGGCACTGGTTCCAGGAAGTGCGCAATGTTTTTGAGCGAGCGGCTCAAGCTAACCGTTACGTGTTATTCACGGCAAGCCAGTAACTCGTCGGCCAAAAATGTGAAGTGAGCCATGCCCGACCACCCCTACGACCTCATCGTCGGCCTGGAAACTCACGTCCAGCTTCTGACCGACTCGAAGCTCTTCTGCGGGTGCAGCACGGCGTTCGGCGCGCCGCCGAATACGCAGACCTGCCCGGTCTGCATCGGATTGCCGGGCAGCCTGCCGGTGATGAATCGCGAAGCGTTTCGGCTGGGCCTCGTGGCGGCGATCGCGCTGAACTGCGAGATTCCCCAGTTTACGAAGTGGGACCGCAAGCAGTATTACTATCCCGACCTGCCCAAGGGCTACCAGATTAGCCAGTACGACCTGCCGATGTCGCAGAAAGGCTGGCTCGAAATCAGCGATCCCAAAGGCCGCTTTGCCGCGAAGAAGGTCGGCATTATCCGGGCCCATCTGGAGGAGGACGCGGGAAAGAGCTTGCACGACGAAGCAGCTGGCAAAGCGGACAGCCGGATCGACCTCAACCGCACGGGCACGCCGCTGCTCGAGATCGTCTCGGCGCCCGATATCCGCAGCACGGAAGAGACGCGGGCCTATTTGACCGAGTTGAAGCTGCTGCTCACGTACCTGAATGTGTCCGACTGCAACATGCAGGAGGGCTCGCTGCGCGTGGACGCCAACGTCAACATCCACATCCACACGCCACAGGGAAAAATCGCCACGCCCATCGTCGAGATCAAGAATCTCAACAGCTTCCGCTTCATCGAGCGGGCGCTGGCGTACGAAGCGAAGCGTCAATTCGATGCTTGGCAGGAAACGGGCCGCAAAATGGGGGACCCGGGCACGTTCAAGCAGACCCGCGGGTGGGACGACGCCGAGGGCGTGACGTTCAGCCAGCGCGAAAAGGAGGAATCGAGCGACTACCGCTATTTCCCCGATCCCGACTTGTGCCCTGTCCGCACGCCAACTGCGGAGGTCCAAAAGGTCCGCGGCGGCCTCGCCGAGCTTCCAGCGGCGATTCGACACCGGCTGGAGAAGAGCCACGGCATCACTCCCTACGACAGCGACGTGATCGTGGCGCAGGGCCGGCCGCTCGTCGATTACTACGAAGAGGTCGCCAGGATCGGCGGCGACGGCAAAAAGGCGGCCAATTGGGTGACGCAGGAACTCCTGCGCGTATTGAACGAACGAAACTGGTCGCTGGCCCAGTTTCCGCTCACTGCCGCGGCTCTGGGAGAACTGGTCAAGCTGGTGGTCGCGGGCGAGATTGAGATCACGCGGGCCAAGGAGGTCTTCAACGACATGGTGGCCCACAAGCGATCGGCAGGCGAGTCGATGGCCGCCCTGGGGATCGCCAAGGTCGATACATCCGAGCTGGAAGCGATTTGCCGCGAGATCGTGGCTGCCAACCCGAAGATCGTGGCCGACGTCAAGGCGGGCAAGCAACAGGCGGTCGGCGCGCTCGTTGGCCAGGCGAAAAAGAAGAATCCCAACGCCAATCCCAACGACGTGCGGCGGATTTGCCTCGAGATCATTGGAGGGATGTAGCGTCTTTCGCTGCCGATCTGTCGAGTACCAAGTACTGAGTACTCGGTATGTGGACGCTACTTCGATTCGCCCGCCAGTTCCCGCGCTCGCAGATTCCGGAACGACAGGTCCGTTGTCGGATCGTGCCCCTGGATTTGCAGTGTTCCCTTCTCAAGGCGCAGTCCATTGCGCGGGTTCTTGTCGGCCTTACGCTCGTCGGTCCAGTCGGTCACCTGGTAGCCGTTGACCCAAACGGAAAAATGCGGACCGGCCGCGACGATTGTTTTGTGGAACCACTCCTGGTCATTGGCGTTCACCAGGCGGGCATTGACGCGGCGGAAGATGCCCCCCGTGCCGCAATCGATCGGCTGTGTGCGGTCGCCGTCTTTGAAGCCATTGTGGATCTGGCTCTCGTAGCCGCTGGTGAACTCGCCAGGAATGCAGCGAAAGAAGAGCCCGCTATTGAGGCTCGGAGCGTGGCTGATGCACTCCATTTGCAGCACGAAGTCGCCGAATTGCTGCTCCGATTCGATGCACCCGCGGCCAGTGCTCGTGACGTGCAGCTCCCCCTTGTCGTTCACCGTGAACTTGCTCTTGCTTTGGGGATGGTCCTTCCAGCCGGTGAGGTCCTTGCCAGTGAAGAGCGGCGCCAGGCCCAGCGGCCTGAGCTTGATGTTCTTGAACTCGACCGCCCCCGTGTTGAGTTGCAGACCAATCAGCCCGCGGCCGACGGGTGCCGGATCGTCATAGGTGAGCACCTCTTCGCCGTTGAGCTTGACGGTTGCCTTCGGGCCGTCGACGGTGACCTCGAACGATTGCCACTCGTCAGCTCGTTCGGGAACTTCCTTGGCCTTTTGCCGCTGAACGAAGCTGCCGGTCGGAAACGGATTGTCCGGCGGGGCGATGTTCAGTTCGTAGCACTTCGTCTTGATGTCGTCCATGCCGACGACCGGCGCGGTCCGCAGAAAGATGCCGCTGTTGGTTCCCTGCGCCGCGCGAAAGTCGGCCTTGAGGACATAGCTATCGAATGGAACAGTGGTACAAAGCAGCCCCTTCTCTCCCTCGCTGACGCGGATTGCACCGTCCGCCACGCTCCAGTTCGCTTTGCTCTGCGCTTTCCAGCCAAAGATCGTTTGGCCGTCGAAGAGCGAGATCCATCCTTCGGCAAGCTCCGAATCGGTCAGGGGTTTTACCGGATCGGTGATCTTCGCTGCCGGCCCTTGCGCGGCGATGAGTTGATCTTGAACGGGTGCTGCGGCCGAATTGGCTGCCGCCGGCGGTGCTGCGACTTTAGCCACGATCGGGCCGGGGCGAGCCTCGCAGCCGGCAATTAGGAATGCCCCGATCACGGTCAACGAGAAATGGAGGCGAAAGCAGTTCATCGGCAGTCACCAAGCGAGAGGGCAGGGGAGCGAATAACCGATTGGGCCCTCATTGTAGCCGGTGGTTGACCGTTTTGTTGCGATGCGCGGCAGCGGGCAACTATATTGCCACAAACGACTTTCCCTTTCTGAATGTGACGACGCCCATGTCAGTCCCTCATTCACACCAACAGCTTTACCCACAACAGCAATCGTACCCGGTTCCGCCGGTGGCCAACCCATTTGCCGAACAGCCGGTCAATCCCTATGCGGCGCCGCAGCAAATGGGTTATTACCCGCATCCGTTGCCCCCCAAGCCTGCGCCGTTTGCCGGGCTGTGGCGCGAGGGGGGCATTCTGGTGATGCACAAGCTCGCGCCGCTTCCCGACATCTGCGTCAAGAGCAACGAGCCCACGATGCAGCGCATTGCCCGCAAACTGCAATGGCATCACCCGCTCTTGGCGCTAACGATCTTCATTGGGCTGCCGGTCTATATCATCCTGGCGATCGTGCTCACCAAGCGAGCGACGATTCACTTGCCGCTGACCGAAGAGTGGATCGCTCGCCGGCAGCGGCGGATGATTTTTGCGTGGGCGGTTGGCCTGTTGTGTCTGGGCCTGATCGTGGGCGGGATCGCCTTGGCGGTCCAACTGGACGACCCGAACTACCTGTTTCTCATGTTGCTGGGCATCGTGGGTGGATTGACCGCGCTCATTGGCGGTCAGGCAGCCGTGAGCATGGTCACCCCCAAGCGAATGACCGACGATTACATCTGGCTCAAGGGTGTGCATCCTGATTTTCTAGATCGCCTGGAGCCCTGGCCCTATCGCATCTAGGCGGGGCGTAGCGGCCGCTTCTGGCGAATGTTGGTAACGAGGCGTTAGAATTTCCTCGTGATCAACGAGCGCCAATTCACCCTCCGCCAACTCCTCACGGCGATGACTGTCGTCGCGTTCGTGGTCGGACTGCCGATCACGTTCGTCTCCAGCTCCAGCGTCGTGGTCATGGTGCAGCTGCTCGTCTGTCTGCCCCTCATCGGCGCGGCGATCGGCAGCACTTTCGACCGGCTGCGGGAAGGGGCCATCCTCGGCGCCTGCGTGTGGGAAGCCGGCCTCGTCTTCGCCCTGATCCTGCTGGGATAAAGTCCAGATGAGCGACTATCCCTACCGTCCAGAGCCTGCTCCTTCGGCCAGCCCGCCTCCTGCCCGGCCAAGGAGCCAGCTGCCCCGTTCGACGGCAATCTGGATGTGGATCTGCCTCGGCAGCATCGGTCTGGCTGGCCTATTGTTCCTGTATGGCAAACATCTGGCGATGTCGCCGCTGCCTCGTGGAGATTGGTTTAACATCGCCGACGGCCTCGTCGCCCTCGGGGAACTGACGTGTTGGACCATGGCCGGCATCGCCGTGATCGGATCGATTATCAGTTGGTCGCTGGCCCGAGCCAGTCGTGGCGGCAAAGCCTGAACAGTCCCCATTTGTACTGCGACACATTCCGGACAAGTGGGCTCTACCTGTCCCACACGGAGTGTGGGACTACCTTACGCTCCAACCAACTCCTTGATCGGCTGAGCCCCCTTGTCGGTGATCCGCACCGTCCGCCCGCCGGGGCCGTCGTTGAGCTTCTGCCAGTCGATGCCCAGAATCTGGCAGATCGTCGCCATGAAGTCCGGGGCCGAGACGGGGCGGTCCTCCACGGTGCCGCCGATGTTGTCGGTGCGGCCGATCACCTGCCCGCCTTGAATGCCGCCCCCCATGAGCACGGTGCTCCAGGCCCGGCCGAAATGGCCGCGGCCGACGCCCCCTCGGCCAGTCGCCGTGTTTTCAAACTTGGGCGTCCGGCCGAACTCGCCCATCCAGACGATCAGCGTACTGTCCAAGAGGTCCCGATCCTTCAGGTCCTCGACCAGAGCGCTCATCGCCGGATCAAGCGCCTCGCAGTTCAGCCTGGTGCGGGGGAAGTTGTCCTGGTGTGTGTCCCAACTTTGCAGCACGACCTCGACAAACGGCACGCCCACCTCGACCAGCCGCCGGGCCAACAGGCACCCTCTGCCAAAATCGCGAATTCCGTTTGATCGTGAATCGCGGGCGTCGTAAGTGCCGGGCGTGTACCGCGCGAGTGACGAGGCCGGTTCGAGCGACAGGTCGAAGGCCTTCAATTGCTCCGCCCGCATCAGGTCGAACGAGCGGCAGTAGTTGGCCTGATGGGCGACGGCCTGCCGGGCGCGGTATTTGCCCCGGAATGCGTCGTCGAGCTTCGTCACCAGTTCGAGGCGGTCGGCGAGTTCTTGTGGCTCGACCGCGGGCTGAATGTCCTGAATGCCGCTATCCAGGGTCGGCAGGATCAGGCCCCGATGCTGCGGCGGGAGATAGCCCGTGAAGGCGGGGTCCAACCGATCGTGCAGATTGCAGACGACAAAGTTCGGGAGCAGGAATCCGGGCTGGCCAAGCTCGGCCGAGACGAGGGCGCCGAGGCTGGGATAAGGCACTCCGCCATTGCTGCGGCGGTAGCCCGTGTGCATGAGGTAGCGCCCGCGGTCGTGATCCGACTCCACCGTGTTCATGCTGCGGATGATCGCCCCGTGGTGCATGAGCCGGGCGAGCTTGGGCAGGTGCTCGCTGATCTGGATGCCGGGCACGGACGTGGAAATTGGCTGAAACTCGGTGCCGGTCTCGCTGTCGTGCTTGAGGTCGAACGTGTCGATGTGGCTGGGGCCGCCGCTCATGTAGAGCACGATGCACGACTTGTGACGCCGGCCGCTTTCCGCCCCGTGGGCCGCATGAGCCGCGAGCACAGGCAGCCAGCCGGACGCGGAGGCAGCGCCGACGCCGGCGGCAGCCAGGCGAAGCAGTTCACGGCGAGAGAATCGATTGCGAATTGCGGATTGCGGATTGCGGAATGAAGACATTGTCATGACCTCCGTCCTGCATTGAACGACCAATGACCAATGACAAGTGACAACTCGCCTAATGATTACTTCCAAACTCCGCGCTATTGATCAGGATCCACAGCACGGCGCTGGCCTGTTGCTGGGCGCTCTCGCCGGCGCGGCGGTCCAGGAAGGCGGCCATTGTCTGGGCCTCGGCAGGGCTCGACCTGCGAGCCAGGGTCGTCACGAAGAGCTGTTCGACGATCTGGTCGCGGCCCGCGCCCGACTCCGCCAGCCGCTGGGCGACCGGTGCGACCCTGTTGAGCTGCGCGGCGTTCATCAGCTTGAGCGCCTGGGGAATTCCTTGCTCATATTCGAGCGGATCGGCCTCTTCCCCTTGAGCCGCACGGAAGAAATCGACGAAGACCTCGCGGGGCGTGAACAGCGAGATGACTGTCAGCTTGGTCCTGCGCTCCGGCAGGCCGACCTTCATTTCGGGCCAGCCGGTCGCCGCTTTCAGCGAATCGTACAATACGCCCGGACTTATCGTCTTGATCGCCATGTGGCTGTACTTCGTGTTGTCGTCCTCGTTTTCCGGCAGCGGCTGGCTGGTCCGCTGATAGGCGCTGGTCAGGCAGAGGCAGCGAATCAAGTGTTTCAGGTCGAACTGCGACTTTCGTAATTCGCCGGCCAATAGTTCCAGCACCGCGGGATGACTCGGCTGGTTGTCCTGGCGGAGGTCGTCGACGGGATTGACCAGCCCGCGTCCAAAGAAATGGGCCCATGTGCGGTTGGCCGTGGCCTTGGCGAAAAGTGGATTGTCCGCCGCAGTGATCCAGCGGGCCAGCGAATGCCGCAATAGCTCGGGGCTGGCGGGCTGGTATTGCTCGTCAAGGCCCAGGAGCCGGGCCGGAATCGTCTGGCCGACGTTCTTGAGCGATGTGGCCGGGATCGCAATGCTGACCGGTTCGCTCGCGGGAGCAGGCGACTCTTGCCAGTGCAATCCTTGCTGCTGGCCGGGGTTCTCGGTGCGGAGCCGGCCGAAGAAAGCGGCCAGGCCCCAGAAATCGGCTTGCTTCCACGACGGCGTGAACGGGTGGTCGTGACACTCAGCGCACTGGATTTGGACGCCCAGAAACAGCCGGCCGCTCTCGCCGGCCAGCCACGCCGGATTCGGGCCCTTCCCCTGGCCTTCCTCGGTGTTGAGCAAGAGAAATAGCGCCTGCGGGTCGTCGGTGCCCAGTCGTTTGCCCCGCGTGATGAAATTGAACCTGCCTTCAGCCGTCAGCAAGTCGAGGACGATCTCATCCCAGCCGCGGCCGGCATTCAAGCTGCCCGCCATCCAGTCGACGAATGGCTCGCGATAGATGGGCAGGTCCTTGACGTTGATGCGGTCGCACCAGAGGTCGGCGAAGTGCAGGCCGTAGTCGGGGCTGGCGAGCAGCTCGTCGATGAGCCTGGCCCGCTTGTCCGAGTCCTGGCTGTCAAAGAACGCGGACACTTTCTCCGCCGGGGGAATGACGCCGGCTATGTCCAGATAGACGCGGCGGATGAACTCCGCGTCGTCCGACCGCGGCGAGGCAGGCAGCTTGGCGACGGCCAGGGCGGCATCGATCTCGCGGTCGATCTTTTGCGCCACGGCCAGCGGATCGAGCCCGGCGACCGGCTGCCGCGCCGGTCGCGGTGGGGGCTTGATCGCTTCCGCCTGAGGCGCATCGCCGGCAGGGCGGGGCGATGGGTTAGGATTCGCCGGACGGTTGTTAGGACGACGATTCCCACGCCCGGGACTATTCGCGCCGATTCTCGCTGCCGTGGCCGGGTTCTCCTTGTCCGCCCAGACCGAGAGCGTCATGCCGACCTTGATCTCCGCTTGCCGTGGCGGCAGCTCGATCTTGGTCTTCTCCTTGACGATGGCAAACTCGCTCTTCTTGGCGCCGTTGCGGTTGCGGGTCTCGATGGTGATCGACTTGCCCGCCTCGTACGCGACTACGGTGCCCGTGACGGTAGGTGGATCGCGCTGCTGGTCAGCCGCTTGAGGATTCGCCGGGCGGGCGGCCCGAGCAGGAGCGGCGTCCGCTGGGGGAACGGCGCCCTCGGCCGGCGTTGCCTTCTGCCGCTCATTCCCGCGCTGCGCGGAAGCGTTTCCGGCGACCAGCAGCGCCATTGCCAAGGCCAAAGCCGCTGTAAGACTGCGATGCAATGCCATGCTTGGGTTCCTCAAAAAAATGGCGTAGCCGAACTCGCCAGAGTTCGGGTTTCCGCGATATAGGCCTGAATTCTGGCGAATTCAGCTACCATCTAGGGCTTCACAGCCGCTGCATCCCCGGATTGTGTGATAATCTGGTCGAGCACGCCGAGTCGCTCGCGCACCAGCTCATCGCGGCGCGCGGCGAGCTTGTGCTGACGGTCCTGGGCCCGGCGAAGTTGGGCCTCCATCCGCTTCGTCTCGTAAGCCGACGATTCAAGCTGCGCATCGACGAGCTTGCCGACGGTCGATTCCAGCTCGGCCCGCAATTGCTCCGCATCGTCGGGCTGGCTGGCCAATTGCAATGCCAACAGGTGCGTCTGCGACTCCAGCTGCCAGGTCTTGAGGGCCAGCTCGTGCCAACGCGAATCCTGCTCGCGAATCTTGGCGAGCGACTCGCTGGTCCAAAACAGGTCGCAAATGGCCCGCTGATACTGCTGGGGCTGGCTGGCCTTGAGGGCGTCGAGCACGGCCAGCAACTCGGGGCGGTTGAGCCGCACGAACGTCTGCGCAGCGGCTTCGCGCTCCGGTGTGAACGTCACGGACCGGGGAGCAGTCGTTGCCAGTCGCGTCCCACTGCGCGGAGCGGAATCGCCACTGCGCGGAGCGGAATCGCCACTGCGCGGAGCGGGATTCCCACTTCGCGGAGCGGAATTTGCTGCCCGGGGCGCGCCGCCGCCTCGGCCGGACGGGACGCGCTGTTGCGCCAGGACCGCCGCGGCGGTACAGACGACGATGGCCAGCGCCAAAAGATGAGTATACGAGCGGACGCTCATGGCTGGCCTCGCTTGGAATTCTGTGACGTCGTAAAGATCCACGCGGGGACTTCCGGCGGATCGGACCAATCCGCCTCGTCCTCGGCTGTCACCTCGGCTGGCTCGTCAAGCCAGCGCTCCAGGTCAGCCGCGGCCCACTGCGGGCCTGCCTGGAGGCGGGCCCAAACCAGGGCATCAACATCCGGGTTTGCCCGCCCCTCGCCCGGCCCGACGGTTCCCGGGTTGCCTGCGTCCGGCGGTTGAATCGCGGATCCGCCTGACCGGCCAAGGAGGCTAACAGCCAATAAGGCAACCGCGGCTCCCGCGGCCATCCAACCCAGCGGCGCGATTACCCACCTGTAATCCGCTCGCCGCTCGACAATTGGCTCTTCAGCAGGCGCGGCCTCCGCCAGTCGCTCGGCCAGGGCAACGGCCCGGCCGACCGATTCGCGGGCTGGCTGGTCGTCGGCCAGGCGGGCCTCGAAGGCGATCGCTTCGTCCGGGCTCATCTCGCCCGCCACGTAGCGAAATGCGGCAAGGTCCAGGTCGTCCGGCAATTGCGCGTCGTCCGGTATTTCAGGAGACAAGGCTATTCCTCCAGCAATCGTGTGAGAACCTTCATCGCCAGCCGCATTCGCGTCAGGACGGTTCCGAGTGGACAACCCAACTCGGCGGCAATCGTGGCAAACGTTTGGTTGTGATACATCCGCCGCTCGACGACCTCGCGCTGAGCGGCGGGCAAGTCGGCCAGCGCCCGGCGAACGGCGTCGATCGCCTCGCGGCGGATCGCCTCGGCGTCGGCCCCAGCCGGCGGCGGGCGAGCTTGCCAGACGGGCCGGGCCCACAACTCGGCCAGGGCCGCGTCAAGCCGCGTTTGCCGGCGGCGGTGGTCCATCGCCTCATGGTAGGCAACCGTGAACAGCCACGACCGGCCCGTTTCCAGGCGGAACGACGGCCATCCTTCCACCAGCTTGAGGAACACCTGTTGGAGCACGTCGTCTGCGGCGGCCCGATCGCGCAGCAAGCCCAGCAGGAACTGGTGCAGCGAACCGCGCTCCTGGCGGATCAGCTCCGCCAGAGCGGCATTCGATTCTGCCAGGTCCACGGGAGCTGGATGGTGCTGCAAGCGATGCTCCCCCGCTGACGCCGCTGTCCTTGTACTACTATGCGCGAGACGGGTCGATTATTTTCGAGGGCTAGGGCTGGGGGCTAGGGGCTAGGGCTCGGTGAGGGGATGGCCCTCTGTCTCTCCGTCTCTCTGTCTCTCCGTCTCTCTGTCTCTCCGTCTCTAGCCCCTGGCTCCCAGCCCTAGCCCCTCCCCTCGCCCCTAGCCCTAGCCCCTCCCCTCGCCTACAATCTTATTGATACTGACCGCGGCTGCTGATCCGCAATCTTGTCGCAGTTTTCGGCGTTTTGTCGCGGATGGAGTCTCAATAAGAACTGGGGCGTCGGGTGCATTTTGTTGCACTCATGCACCCTACATTTGGTGCCGTTATGTCCGAACAAGCCCCGCTGGGCCACGTCGCCGTCTCGCTTTCGCCCCGCGACCGGTTCGTGGAATATCTCCAAAGCCGCGGCATGCGGGTGACCCAGCAGCGGCTTGCCCTGGTCGATCACGTCTTTTCGCGACACGAGCATTTCGACGCCGACCAGCTCATGGAGCAGCTCCCGGCGAGCGGGGCCGAAGGGCACGTCAGCCGGCCGACCGTCTATCGCACGCTCGGCGAATTCGTCGATGCGGGCCTGTTGCGCAAGTTCATCCTCAACGGCCGGGCCGTCTATGAGCACGACTACGGCTATCCCCAGCACGACCACTTCCACTGCACGCAGTGCAACCGGCTCTTCGAATTCGAGAACGAAAAGCTGGTCGAGCTGCGCGACGAAGTGGCCCGCGAGCACCGCTTCCGCGTGGCGGGCCACCGCCTGATCATCACGGGCGTCTGCGAAGAATGTTCCCGCGCCAGCCGCCGAGCCCGGCACAAGATGAACATGATCTAGGGAGGGGCTAGGGTTAGGGCTGGGGGCTAGGGAAAGCCTCTCCGTCCCCATCTACGATCGACTGCCCATCCCGCGAGCCCGCATGTCGCAAATCCGATCGCGTTGAACACGCCGTGCGTCCGGATCATCGTCGGAATGCTGAGCCACTGCCGGCCCGTGAACTCCCCCACGGCATAGACAGCCGCCAAGCCCATTGCCGAAACGAGCGCCAGCGACGAAATGCCTAACAACGTGAGCCGCGTGCTGTTCTGCGAGGCAATTGCCGCCTGAAGCTGCCGCACGGCGAGCAGCATGCAGCCAAGCGTCAGCAGGATTGCCGCGGCGACTTCCAAGTCCGGCGAGAGCGAAATCCCCACGCCCACCAGCGGCACGCCAGCGATGATCGCCGCCAGCATGACGCGGTCGACGAGCCTCCCCCTTCTATTGGGAGAGGGCTGGGGTGAGGGCGTCTGTTCTGCCCGCCGACGTTCCATGTCGCTTGCCGACAGCCCCGCCACCACCGGCAGCACGAACCCCGCGTAATGAAAGTGCACCGCCGTCAGCAGCACGATTGCATCGCTGAAATCCTTCGGGCGCAGGCCGGCCCGTGAAATAACCGCCCAGCCGCCGCCCACGGACAGGAAGAGCATTGCCGCGATGAAGCCGGAATTGCCATCCAGGCACCAGCCGCGTCGCACC
>JAKEHX010000283.1 GCA_022614795.1 Planctomycetaceae bacterium
CAGCATTGTTTCACCAACGCGCGAGCCCCTCGTACGGGGAGTCGCAGGATAAAGTTGTAGGCACACTCCGTGTGCCGTGCAGCCGTCTCGCCTTCACGGGACAAGCGGGACGCTTGTCCTACGAAGCGGCTGCGGGTTTGGCCGGCGCCGGTTCATCGCTAGTCGGTTTTGCACCAAGGAATTCGAGCAGCCGCTGCGAAGCTGTCGAGAGCCGTTCGCCGCGCCGCCAGAGAATGCCGCTATGGATTGGGCGGACCTGTCTGCCCAGGCTGCGAATGGCCACGCGGCGTCCGCGCGTGACGGCGCCGGAAGCGTGTAATGGAACCAGAGCCACTCCCAGCCCCGCCTCGACCATGCGGACGATCAGGTCGGTGTTCGTGGCCTCGATTTCGACATGGGGCGCCAGCCCGCGCTGCTGAAACGCCTCGACGACGTGCTGCCGGCCCGTTGAGCCTCGTTCATAAACGATCAGCGGATGTTGAATGATGTCGGCCAGCTTGATGACGCGGCGTTTGGCCAGGCGGTGGCTGGGCGGCGTGATCAGGCTCCAGTCCATGGAAAACAGGTGGCGGTATTCAAGCTCCGGCGACGACTCGTAAGGCGCGGCGACGCCGAACGAGAATTCCAGCGAAGAAAGCAGGGCGGTTTCGATTTCGCGCTCGGTCCGCGCACTCAGCCGCACGTGAATCTGGGGAAAGGCCGCATGGAACCGCTGGACCGCTTGAATGAGCACATAGGCGATTAGGTATTGGCTGGCGACGACCTGGACCACTTGCGGCCCCTGGTGTTCACGGAACAGCTCGCACAGCTCGACCGCCCGGTCGAGAAATGCCGCCGCATGCGGCAGGAATTCTTCCCCCTGGGGCGTCAGCGGCGTCCGCCGCCTCAGGCCGCGGCTCTTGCGATACAGCTCGACCCCCAGGCGGTGTTCGAGCGCAAGCAGGCGGCTGCGGAGCCCCTGTTCGCTGATGAAGAGCGACTCAGCAGCCGCCCGCAGGCTTCCCAGCCTGGCGACTTGGACAAACGCCGCGACCTGATCGGTGGACAGCGACGGCAGCTCGGCGGCGGACATGAACCAGCTCTCAAAAAACAGAGAAAACCGTTATCTCCTATGATACTAACAATTTTTCTGGTGATGTTGCCAGCGGTAGGATTTGGTCTAACGGGCCCTCACTGTGCCGCGCTACGCGGCGACGGGGCCCTGCACAACGGCTCCCTACGGAGGACTTGACCATGTCCGCGCGTCGATTGGGCCTGGGGTTTTGCACGGTGCTTCTGGGCCTTGCTGGCCCGATCGGCTTTTTGGCGGCCAGCGAGCCGCTCGTTGTGCACGAGTGGGGAACGTTCACATCGCTAGTCGATGAACAAGGTCGCGAGCTGGCCGGAATCAACGTGGACGACGAGCCCGTGCCGGGATTCGTCCACAACCTCAATCGTTTTCTGCTCAGCCAACCTTTCCTGACCAGCGAGCACTGGGTGTATCGGAGCAAGGGAGCGCCGCGGCATCACCCGGCCGTCACCCTGCGGCTGGAGACGCCCGTGATCTACTTCTATCCGCCGACCGGCCAGCGCGAGCCGCTGCGGCTCGATGTTTCGGTGCGGTTCCGCGGTGGTTGGTTGACCGAGTTCTACCCGCACGCCCATGCGGAAACGGCGCGCTTGGAGTCCGGGCGTTTTGATTTCAGCATGCTCACGGAAAAGACCACCAGCAGCCTGGCCTGGAACGACCTTCAGGTGGGAACCGACGGAGCTGGCCCCAAGACAGACGAGCATGTCTGGCTCGCGCCGCGGAAGGTCCAGGCCGCCAACGTGACCAATGTCGAAGGGGACAGCGAGCGCTACTTGTTCTATCGGGGCGTGGGGCACCTGCACGCGCCCCTTCGCGCCAACTTGGATCGAGACTCGGGCCAGGTCACGCTCCGCGCGAACTTCGGCGAGGTGCTCAAAGGCAGCGAAGTTGCCCGCATTGGCCAGCTATGGCTGGTCGAAGTGAAATCCAACGGCACGAGTGCGCTGCGCAAGCTTGACGGCGGCAATGCGACGGCTGATCCCGCGGCCAAGGTCACCTCGGCCAGCTATCGCTTCGAGCCGAGCGAGTTCAGCGCCGCCAATCGCGAACGCCTGGAGACTCATTTGCACGCCGCACTCGTCGCCGACGGGCTGTTTGCGGACGAAGCCACGGCCCTCCTTTCGACCTGGCAGCGGGCCTATTTCACCAGCCCAGGCTTGCGCGTCTTCTATCTCGTGCCGCGCGTCTGGACCGATCACTACCTCCCGCTATCGATCTCGTGCGACGCGACGATCGACCGCGTCATGATGGGCCGCCTGGAGCTGATCAGCGACGAGCAGCGGGCCCTGCTTGACCGCTTGTCGAAGACGGCCAATTCCGACGGCAAATGGGTCGAGCAGATCCCCGAATCGCCCGCCCGCGAGCGGTTCCTGTCCGGCCACAGCAACTTCGGCGACCTCGGCGTGCCGATTCCAGCCGACTATCAGATCTACCTCAAGCTGGGCCGCTTTCGCAACGCACTCGTCGCCCACCAGGAGCGGATGGCACACACGCCGAACCTGACGAAATTCATCGACACCTACGGCCTGCACCCGTTCCGAGTGCCGAAGTAGCCGCCTGACCGGTGCAGGACGGAGAGATGGAGTGAAGGAGAGAAAGAGGGACGGACGGTTTCGCCTTCACTGCGTCCCTCTGTCTCTCCGTCCCTCTGTCTCTCCGTCCCTCTGTCACTCCGTCTCTCCGTCTTATTTCCGGCCAGGCTGAGCTTTCCGACTAGACAGCGCTTGGGACGGAGCCGAACGTCGCCGCCGCTTAGCCGCCGCGTCCACGCGGCGTTTTGTGTTCTTCCGGTCGTGGACGACCGGGCTAAGCAGAGGCGGCGAGCAGCCCTTGTTACATAACTCCGGCAGCTTGCATTGACACTTAAGACATTATGTCTATAGTTAGCTGGAAAGGGGGCAGGATTGAGGAGTCGCGCCCGTGTCAATTGCTCCAGTCGTTCGAGCCGCTTCGTCCTTGGCTGCCCGGCCTCTGGGCGCGATCGCGGTTTCACTGGCTACGGTGCTGGGGTTTACGGCATTGCTCGGCGTCGTGTTTCTGCCACACGAACTCTTGCAGGTGGCCAACCATCCGCCGCAATTCATCGTTGATCATCATGTGACGATGGACAACCAAGGGGCAGTTGTCCTCACGAAATGGATGGCAGCGGGACAGGAGGGAAGATTTCGTCACCGCGTCGATCTTCACGACTGGGCGGATGGAGGACCGGCGCGCTTGCTGGTTCCGGACAGTTGCCAGCCGCAGGTTTTAGCCGTCGATGACCTTGGCGATCGGCTTTTTGTCGGGACAGCGGATCAGCGGATCCTCGTTGTCAACCTGCGTACGCACGATGAGCCCGCCCTCTTTGGCAATTATCGAGACGGGGCCTTGGAAGTGCTGCGCACTTCACCCGATGGTGCGATGCTCTTGGCGGGCGGAACTTCAGGACTTGTCGCCTGGACGACCGTGGACGGCGCTAAGCTCTGGAGCCGTCCAGACCTGGGCGCCCTGCGCTGGGTCATTGATCCATCGTCCAGTTGCTTGCTGGTGGATACCAGGGATGGCCGGCTGCTGGAACTTGAGATGCAATCGGGACGGACGTTGCGGCTCATTGTGGCGCACGACCCATTTTCGGCGGGGTTGGCGGTGTCCGCTGATGGGCGACGAATTGCCCGAGTTGGAGGCGATTGCCGGGTCGAGATGATCGATCGGGCCACTGGCAGATTGCTGTGGCCGGAAATCGTGCCGCCGCGCTGTGCCAGTCGCACACCACGGGCCCTGGAATTCTCGCCATGCGGACGGTGGCTCGTCGCTCCTGATGCCTGTGATTGGAGCTGCCTCGTGGTTTGGAGCACCGCCACGGGCCAGCGGCAGGGTGAGCTGCGCGGCCATCTGGGGCCGGTCGTGGGATTGCAGTTCACCGCCGCGGGGACGCTTTACTCGTGGGGGTTGGACGGGGCTGTGTGCACTTGGCGCTGCCGCGCCGACGGGAATTTCGCTGGTGCGCCCCTCGTCAGCAGGCCATTGAAGACGCAACGGGCGATGCTCGCCGACGGCAGTGCTCGAGGGACAGCAGCCGGCATGTTTAGTCTTGGCCATCGGCGCTGAATAAGACTGGGCAAATCCATATGAAATCGCTTTTGGATCGCCATTGTGCCGCGGTTTTCCTGGGCCTCTGGTCGTTTGCAATTTTTGTATCCGTGTTTGATGGCTACCTGGCCCTGCGCTATCGCAACTCGCTTGCGATGCATGAACTCAACCCGCTGGGACAACTGCTGATTACTCTGAATGATGGCCAGGTGTGGTACCTCTTGATCGCGAAGTTCGCCGGGACGGTCGCTGCGGCGTCGCTGGTGCTGGTCATTCACGCGAGCTATCCGCGCTTTGGTCTGCCGATTGTTGGAGCAGTGGCGGGCCTGCAACTCGGCTTGTTGTTGTTTCTTTTGCTGGCCTGAGCCTGCTGCCGGCGGCGTCAGCGGGCATTAGACTGGCGAAATGTCCTCTAGACAGCAACCGCTTTTCGATGCCGCGCCGGACCCTTGGGAACTGGATGCGAGGGACGAGCAACTGGCGGCGGAGGTGGTGTTCTTCGATCCGCCGCACGGGCCGTTCGATTACCTCGTGCCGCCGCCGCTCGCGCCGCGGCTGGCGGCCGGGCAGCGGGTACAGGTCCCCTTGGGGCGCGGCAATCGGCCGATCGTCGGTTATTGCACGGACATTCGCACGAAACCGCTCGGCCAGCGCACGCTCAAACCCGTCGGCCGGATCGTCGACGACCAGCCGCTCCTGGCGCCGCCAATGCTGCGCCTTGCCCGGTGGATGAGCGACTATTATCTGTGCCCGCTGGGGCAGATTCTGCAAACGATTATTCCCGCGGGCGTGCGCGGGCAGGCCGGGACGCGGGAGATGACCTTTTTGAGCGTACCCGACACGGTCAAGGAGCAGCTTGCCGCTGGAACGCTGAAGGTCGGCGCGAAGCAGCTCGATGCGCTCAAGGTCCTGGCTGCATCGCCACGCCCGCTCACGCCGCCCGAGCTGGCCCAGGCTGCCAAGTGCACGCTTGGTCCGATCGCCGAGCTGCGCAAGAAGAAGCTGGTGAATGTCCAGGTTCGCCGCATTCAGCAGATGGAAGTCGAAGAGCAGGTCGTTCACCGCGAGGAGCACCTCGTGCTGAACCCCGACCAGCAGGCGGCCCTCGATATCATCCTGGCGGCCCTCCGCGAGCGACGCCACCTGGCGGTCCTCATGCATGGCGTCACCGGCAGCGGCAAGACCGAGGTGTATATCCGGGCCATCGAAGAGGTCATTGGGTATGGCCGGCAGGCGATCGTGCTC
>JAKEHX010000284.1 GCA_022614795.1 Planctomycetaceae bacterium
CCTCGCTTACGCTTCGGGTTGGTGTTGGAAGCTACTTCGGCACCGCCAGCGTTTCCCCCGGACGCCGCGCCGTCTTCCCAGGAGTGGCCGACTCGCCCAACAGCGATTGCAGCTCCTTCGACACGCCCGCCTGCACCTCTTGCGGCGTGCCGGTCAGGATCGCCCGGACCGTGTTGTCGGGCCCGACTACGACCGCGGCGGGCAATTCCGTCACGCGCAGCGCCGAGCTCGCCTGCCCCCGGGGATCAAGCGCGATCGCGCTGGCCAGCGGGCTCTTGGACGTGAATCGCCGCACGTCGCCGGGCTCTTCGCCGACATTCACCGCATAGAACACAAAGCCCTGCGCGGCCCCCGCTTTCACGAACTCCGAGACGGCCGGCATGTTCTCGACGCTGGGCGTGCACCAGGTCGCCCAGAAAATGAGCACCAGGCCCCGCTTCCCTTCGGCGGCGGCTACGTCGATCGTCGTCCCGTCGAGCTGCGAAAGCTTGATCTTGGGCAACGGCTTGCCGATCCGCGACGCCGGGTCATCGCCGGAAAGCGCGTCGTAGATGTCGTTCACGCGGCGAGTGTCGGCCGGCAATTCGAGTGCAAACGTGCCAGCCGGCAGCTGCCCGTTCAGCTTCCACTGGAAGCGGGCGGTGTGGACCATCTCGTAACATTCCGTCTCGCTCGTCGGCACGCACGCGGTGCGGACGAATTGCACGAGCAGCGGATCGCCCACGGCGGCAAACCACAGCTCGACCTCCGCCCCGGCCCATTGGAGCCCGAATCGGTGGCACTTCTGCTTCCCCAGCTGTTCCTCGCCCTCGTATTTCACGGCAGTCGCCTGGGCATGCACATATTCGCCGACATTCGGCTGAAGCAAAATGTCAATCGCCGAACCGGCCAGGCTCTGTGCCAGCATCTGATTACTTTCCACGCTGGCCTGCGGCGAGCCGACGGCGTGCTGCGAATAGAGCCCCTGGCTCGCCAGGAGCGTCGTCACGGTTTTGCCGTCATTCACACACACCAGCTGTGGCGCCGGCGCCCCGGGCGTTTGCACCTCGATCCGATGCTGCTTGCCGCGGGCCAGCAGGCGGTAGTTGCTTTGTCCTTCCTGACCCGGCGCGTCGCCGGTCGCTTTCCATCGCGACTCGACTGAGAGCACGTAGTTGTCGGCCTTGCCCAGGAATTGCAAGGCCTGTCCGACGACGGCATTGAGCTTGGCGACGTCGGCATTGACGGTGCTCGGGCCGGGCTGAGCTGTCGCCTGCGGCTTCGCTTCGCCAAGTGGCCGGGCGACGATCTGGGCGTAAGCTCCGGCGCTAGTCGCGAGAATCAGACCACAGGTGACCATGTATCGTTGCATCGCAGAATCCTTTTGCGATTGGGTGCGGTACGGGACAAGAGTTGCTAGTGTAACTCGCTTTCCAAATCGTTCGCCAAGCTCGCCAGCCGCCGCGCTTGGATCGCCAGGCGATTGCCGGCCTCCACTGCTCGGCCGCCAGCGCCACGGGCGCGCTGCTCGACGTTTTCCGCGGTGACCGCCAGCAGCTCGACGGTCCGCTGCATTGCCGCGGCTTGCCGGCGCATGGCATCGGGAGCGGCTGCGGTGTTCTGTTGCAATTCGCCGAGCGTGCTGAAATAGCCTTCCAACTGGTCGCAATACGTGAGGAGCGGCCGATGCTCGGGGTAGTTCACAAACAGCGGCAGCGACTCGCGAAACAGCCGCAACTCGTCGCCCAGCGTGGCCAGCAATCGGGCTACGCGGGCCGACGCCACCGAGCCGGTAGCCGGCGTGAGATCGTCGAGATTGGCGGCCTCCTTGAGCAGCCGCTCGACCTCGTTGAGCGACTCGCCGATGGGCGAGAGCCGCGGCGGATTCTGAAGCCGATAGCGGTTGACGATCTGGTTCCAGGTCGTAAAAGCATTTTGATAGCTGGCGACCATCGACGTGAGCGTTTCGAGCTGCCTTGTCGCCGGCTCGCCGCTTTGAGCTTCCTGTCGCAGCGTCAACAGTCGCGACTTGAGCCCCCGCACATCGCGCTGCACGCGCGGCACCTCGGTCACGCCAAACACCAGCGGCTGCGTGCCGGTGAGGAAGACTTCGGCCCGGGCGATGGCCTGATCCACCAGCGGCAGCACTTCGGGCTCGGCGGGCGTTGGGCGAAGCACGTCGGCCCGATCGCCCGGCGCCAGGCCCAGCGTCTCGCCCATTTGCTCCAGGCTGCTGGTCACGCTCGACCAATACAGGCGGGTATACGCCGCCGGCCGACCGGCGAGCAACTGCGGCTCGATGCCCTCGGCTTGCGCCTGGAGCGCTTCGACCTCCCACCCCAGCCGTTCGCGCGACGCGCTGCCAGCCAGCGTCGTCGCCAACTGATCGAGGCGGGCGGCCATCGCGTCCAGATCGCGGACCACGACGCCAGACGAATAGCTCACTTGCGCAGTGCCCGTGAGCGACTGGATGATCGACTCCACCGCCCGCGAAGCGGCTTCGACCTGCGTCATGAGCTGACGGCTGGTACTTGGAAGGTTGGGCCGCGAAGGCGTCGCGGGTAAGCCGCTGCCAGAATCAAGTGACAACTGGGCCTCTTCGAGCATGTCGCCGATTCGCCGCGCGACGCTCGTTGCCGAAGGAGCCGTGCCGGCCGGACTGCTCAGCGTCGCCTGGAGCGACGTGAGCGAGCGCTCGGCGCTGGCGATGGCCGCTCGCGCCTGCGATGCGTCGCCTGGCCGGCTTATCGAAACGCCTGTCGATCGCCGGAGCTGCTCGGCCGCATCCACCAGCGCCTGGGCCTTGAGGTTGGCCTGGCGTCCCTGCGTCGTGCCGCCAATTTCGAACTTGATCGTGTCGGTCAAGAGCTTCGCAGCCTCCGACAACCGATTAGCAACCTCGCTCAGATTGACCGACGAGGGCTCACCGACTCCCGAGTCATCCGCATACGCCAGCAGAATCTCACGAGCCAGCGAAAACCGATCGCCGCGCAGCGCCCGGAGGCGGTCGGTCCAGCGGCGGACCTCTGCTGCCGACGGCTCCTCCCAGGTGATTGACTGAAGCGTCTCGATAATGAAAGTCTGCGCGTTGCGCCCTTTTTCGTTATAAAACTCATCCGAACCGAGGATGGTAGCCTGGACATCCAGCGGCGACATGCCGCCCCGCAGCAGCTCGACCCAGGCCTTCAGTTCCGGCCCCACTTCGCGGCCCAAATAGTCGCGATACCAGTTGCGGATCTGGTCTTCGTCACGATTGTCTAGGGCCGCGGGCGGGCGACCGAACTGAGCCTGGGCGAGACTCACGGGCCCAAGCGCCAACCAAAAAACGAGAGTAAGCGGGGCAATCCATCGCATGACAGCATCCTTGAGCGGGACGACGAGGCCAAAGCTCGATGACGCATCGTTGTAGTCCCCCGCCTTGAAACTGGACAACAGAGAAAATCTCTGCCGCTTGTCCTCCGCCACCTCTTCCTCGTCCTCGTCGCCGTCCTCGTTCTCGATTGCAGGCATTGCCCGTCCTCCTCATCCTCGTCTTCTGCCTCACAGTAGACATCGTCGTAAGCACAAATGCGATAAGACGTTACGACGCCATTGACGATTCGCGACAGACCGCGTCCCTGCCGCAATTCCTAGAGGGGGTCAATCGCATGAAGCCGGTTACGACTGCCCGGCCGCAGCGGTTTAACGGCATGTAGGATTGCCCCGCCAAATCGGTGGTGTAACATTTCGGCCAGCCCTGCGCTTAATCCTTTGTTGCGCGCAGGGGGCACGACTAGAATGGGCGGACCCTCGGGCGGCCAGTGGATGCTTGCACGCTCGCAGTGGAAGGAAAAAGCATCAATGTATTCGTGTTTCACGGAAGCGGAGCTTCGTCAGTATCTCGTGGGGTCTCTTGCGGAGGACCGCCAGGCGGGTGCCGACGAGCACCTCCGCTCTTGCCGAGCGTGCGCGCTGCTCATGGAACAAATCCGCGATTCGTCAGCCGCTGCGGCGTCGAGCGCCTCGCAACCGGGACCGACCCAGCTCCAATGGAGCTCGGGAAGTGAACCGGCAAGTAGTGAACCGGCCAGCGCCTCGCCACCTATCGAGATTTCGGGCCCTGCCATGCAACAAGTTGCCACCGACCCCGTTCCCGTCAGCCTGTCGATCAACGAGTTTCTTCAGACGCTCTCGCAAAGCGGCCTGTTGCCGCCACAAGAGCTGGTCGCTGTCCGCGAGCAGCCCGTTGCCGACCCAGGAACCGGCTCGACGACGGCCGACCTTATCAACTGGCTGATCAAGCAGGAGAAGCTGACCCCCTATCAGGCCGACTTGCTCTGCCGCGGCCGGGCCGGCGGGCTGGTGCTGGGCAACTACATCATTCTCGACAAGCTCGGCCAGGGGGGCATGGGAACGGTTTTCAAGGCCCGCCACCGCCGCATGAACCGCGTCGTGGCCCTCAAGGTCCTGCCCAGCGCGCTCTCGAACATTCCCGAAGCTATCGCCCGTTTTGCCCGCGAGGTGGAAGCCGCCGCCAGACTCCAGCACGCCCACATCGCGGCCGCGTACGACGCCGACGAAGCCGAAGGGATGCACTTCCTGGTGATGGAATACGTCGATGGCCCGAACCTGGCCACCTACGTCCGCGAAAAGGGGGCCCTGCCAGTTGCCGCCGCTGTGCGGCTGATTGCCCAGGCCGCGCAAGGATTGGCCGCCGCTCATGCGCAGGGAATCGTCCATCGCGACATCAAGCCCAGCAACCTGATGGTCAACCGGCTTGGCGCGCTCAAGCTGCTCGATCTGGGGCTGGCCCAGATGCGCGACAGCGCGCGCGAGGAGCATCTGTCGACCGACATGACGCAGACGGGCCGCACGATGGGCACCGTCGATTACATGGCGCCCGAGCAGGCCCGCGACGCCAAGACCGTCGATGCCCGTGCCGATATCTACAGTCTCGGCTGCACCCTCTATTTCCTGCTCACCGGCCGTACGCCCGCACCGGCCGGCTCGGCAGCGGAAAAACTGCTCTGGCATCAAACGCAGCACGCCCCACCGCTGATCGACGTCTGCCAGGGCTGCACCGCCCGGCTGGAAGCGCTCGTCAAGAGCATGATGGCCAAGGATCCCAGTGCCCGCCCGCAGTCGATGGTCGATGTTGTCCTCGAGCTCGACGCTTGCCTGGCCGAACTTCCCGCCGGAACCGAGGACCTGTCGCTCGACGGAATCGAGATTCGCCCGAACGATCCTTCCTCGACCCTCCACGGCTCGAAAGCGGTCCGCGGCACGCTCATGGAAGGGGGCGACACGATCATGTCGGCGGCCCGCATCGCCGCCCTGGCCAAAGCCGGCCCGACCCGCGCCCAAAGCCGCGGCCGCTGGGTGGCGCTGGCCATCGGCGCGGCCGGCCTGGCAGCGGTCGCCGCCATGTTGCTGCTCCCGCGATTCGTGAATCCGCCCCGCCCGCTGGCCCAGTCGCTGGTGATCGTGGCCGCCAGCCAGGGCCCGGCCGATGTCTTTGTCGATGGCAAACTCCAAGGCCAGATCAAGTCGGCCGATCGTCCGCTCTCGCTCACGCTGCCGCCGGGCGATCGCCTCATCGAAGTCCGCCGCGAAGGCTACCAGACCTATTCCAAGCAGGTGCAGGCGCGGACCGACCGGCCGGTGAGCGTAGTGGCGACGCTTCAAAAGGCCGAGGCGCTTCCCATTCCCAGCGTTCCCAGGCCGGGCGTTTCGCCCCATGCCCCGTATGAAAAGCTGCTCGTTTGGGTCTGGAAACAAGGGGGCACTGTGGAGGTCAAGACGGGCGATGGCCAGCCGCTCAAGGTCACGGCCCTGGACGATCTGCCGGCTGATCCCGTCGAGGTCGTTTCCATTCGTCTGGGCAGCCTGGGCATTCGCGATGCCGACCTGGTGAATCTCAAGTCGGCCGCGACCCTCGTTGAATTGTCGCTCGCCGACACGCAAATCACCGACGACGGATTGGCTCACCTGGCCCCGCTGACCGAGCTGACGCGGCTCGATCTGTCGAACAACCGCATCCAGGGCCGCGGCTTGCAGTCGCTCAGCCGCATGCCGCGCCTCAACCAGCTCGACCTCAAGGGCACCGACATCACCGACCAGGCGATCACCCGCCTGGCCAACCTGGCCCGCCTGCGGTGGCTGTTCCTCTCGGACACCGCCCTCACCGACCTGGGCCTGGAACAGCTCAAGGGGCTGAATTCGCTGGAGCTGCTCGAGGTCTATAACACCCGCTTGACGCAGGATGTCTACGACCGGCTGACGGCCGCCAATCCCAAGCTCAAGATCAACTGGGATGGCACCGATCTGGAACGCGCGGTCGCCAGCAGGCTGCTCGACAAGGGCGCGACGCTCGTCGTCGCGGGCAAGGAGCCGGCCGATTCGCCCATTACCGGCCTGAAAGCCCGCAATGCCCTGCCGGCGTGGCGAATCGCCGTCAAGGAAGTCGATCTTTCGACCGGTGCAGAGTTTGCCGACGACGACCTCAAGCAGCTCATCCTGCTCCCCGACCTGGAGTCGCTCAACCTGGTGACCGTCAACATCACCCCCGCCGGCATCGCTCACATCCAGGGTCTCAAATCGCTCAAATCGCTCAACCTGGCGGCCAATCGGCTGCCGCCGGCGGTGCTCGAGGCCTTCCAATCGGCCCTGCCACAATGCAAGATCGCCCTCAAAGAAGCGATCGATGCCGAAGTGGCGATGGACATCATTGGCCGAGCGGGACGAGTGACGCTGGCCACCGAACAAGGGACCGAGCTGGCCGACGTGTCGCGGGCCGACCTCTTGCCGAGCGAATCGTACGCCATTCGCGCCATCAATCTGTCCGACGTGGCCGGTATCGACGATTCCGCGCTGACAAAGCTGCACGAGCTGGCCGCCCTCGAATCGCTCATCCTCTCCGGAACCAAGATTACCGACGCGGGACTGGCCCACCTCGCCGGCTGCAAGGCTCTCCGCTCCCTGACACTCAGCAACACGGGAATCACTCCGGCCGGCATTGCCGGCCTGGCCCGGCTGCCCGCCCTGCGCCAGTTGTATCTGGCCCGCACCAGCCTGGGCCGCGAAGGGCTGAAGGCCGCCACGAACCTGCCGACGCTGACTCATCTTTCGCTGCAAGGGGTCCTGCTCGCAGATGACGACCTCGTTTTGCTCAAACGGCTGCCGAATCTCCAGTGGCTCGACCTCTCCTCCACGCCGCTGACCGACGCCGCGCAGGAGCATCTTGCGCAGCTCACGACGCTCCAGACGCTGAATCTCCAGGGGACAGCGCTCACCGATGCGGCCATCGAAGAGCTGGCCAAGGTCGCCGGGCTGGGCCGCGTGATCGGCGATCCGCCCGACGCTCAGCGTCTGGCCGCCCGCTGGATCGTTCAGAACAAGGGGACGGTGGAGCTGACAACCGGCCCGCTCAACAACCTGCGGGCGCTGCCGCTCGATGGCTGCGAGGTCGTGTCGATCGACCTGAGTTCGCTCACCGCACTGCACCCGGACGATATCGTCAAGCACGTCTCGGCCTGCACCAAACTCCGCAAGTTGAACCTGAGCCAGACCCGCCTGGGCAACGAGGACCTGCGCATGCTCAGCGGCCTGGCCGACCTCACCACGCTCAGCCTCGCGGAAATGCAAATTTCCGACAAAGGCTTGGCCCATCTGGCTCCCCTGTCCAAGCTCCAGTCGCTCGACTTGACCCGCACCCATGTGACGGGCGCCGGCCTGGCCGATCTGGCGGCTGCCACGCAATTGACCCAGCTCCTGTTGACCTACGCACCCGTCAAGTCGGAACACCTTGCCAGGCTCGCCCCGTTCGCTCAACTTCGCACGCTCGAGCTTTCCACGTCGTCGGCCAGCGCTTCGACGATCGACGACTCGGCCCTGGCCAACCTCGAAAAGCTGGCCGGCCTCAAATCGCTCGGTCTGCGCTCCTCGCGCATCTCCGACGCGGGGCTCGACAGCCTGGCGAAGCTCAAAGACCTCGAATCGCTCGACTTGGAAGGAACGCCGATCACCAGCGCCGGAGTCGAAAAGCTGGCCGAGCTGAGCCGCCTGTGGCGCATCTCGCTCAATCGCACGGGCGTGTCGGACGACGTGACGACCACGCTCGGCAGAATGAAGTCGCTCCGGAGCATCGCCCTGAAGCAGACCAGCTTGACTGCCGCGTCGCTCGACTCCTTGCAAGCGGCCCTTGGCCCACAGTGCGAGATCATTCGCCCGATCATCCGCGACCCCAATCGCAACGGCGGCGAGTTGGGGCCGGTCGGCCAGGCGACCAACCTGGGCACGACGCCGTTCCTCCCGCCGCAACCGTAGTGGACGGCGACTCTCTGCGGAGCCGGTCTCAGGTCGAGGGCGGCCACGCGGGTGCCACGTCCCACGCTTGCGTGGGCGTGCTCCGTTTCCAAACTCCGCACTGGCCCGGCGGGGCATCTGACTTCCGCTCTCGCCCCGCCCCGCCCGCACTGCCCGCAAAATCGGTACTGCCCGCCCGCCTCGTCTGCCTCTTCTCTCATCGCCGTGCGCTGAAAAAAGCCCCCGTGTGGTAGGCTGAAATATCCGGCTCTCTTCCCCTGGGCGCTGCCTTCGCAAGGACGCTCCCCGGCTGTCCCCGTCGGCGTAAGGATGCCTGATGATCCACGTTCGCGACCTCACCAAGTCGTACGCCGACCTGCGTCGCGGCCAATTCATCGCCCTGGCGGGAATCTCGCTGGATGCCCTCCCGGGCCAGATCTACGGCCTCTTGGGCCCCAACGGAGCCGGCAAGACCAGCGCCCTGCGGATCCTCAGCACCGTCCTCCGTCCCACCAGCGGCAAGGCCACCATCAACGGCTATGACGTGCTCACCCAGCCGGCCTTGGTCCGCCATCAGATCGGCTTCGTCTCGACGAACACGGCGGTGTACGACCGGATGACCGCCTGGGAAATGGTCGAATATTTCGGCCGCCTGTATGGCCTGGCCCCCGAACTGCTCCGCGAGCGCATGGTCCGCATCTTCGACCGCCTGTCGATGGTCGAAATCCGCGACGTGCTCGGCTCGAAGATGTCCACGGGCATGAAACAAAAAGTCTCGATCGCCCGGGCCCTCGTCCACGATCCGCCCGTGCTGATCTTCGACGAAGCGACAGCCGGGCTCGATGTGCTCGTGGCCCGCGCGCTGCTCAAGACCGTCGCCCAGCTCCGCGACCAGGGCAAGTGCGTGATCTTCTCGACCCACATCATGCGCGAAGCCGAGCGGCTGTGCGACCGCATCGCGATCCTGCACCGCGGCCACATGCTGGCCGAGGGAAGGCTGGCTGACCTTCAGTCGCGGCACGGCGAACACGACCTCGAGGAATTGTTCTTCCGCCTGATCTCCGAGCACGACGGAGAGACAGAGAGACAGAGAGACAGAGGGACAGACGCCCCCATCTCTCTGTCCCTCCATCCCTCCGTCTCTCCGTCCGGCTCCTGGCCCCTGGCCCCTGGCCCCTGATCTCCCCCGGCATGTCCTGGACCAACGTCAAGCTGATCTTCCTCCGCGAGCTGCGCGATCAGCTGCGCGATCGCCGCACGATGTTCACGATCGTCGTGCTGCCGATCTTGCTCTATCCGCTCCTGGGGATGTGTTTCCTTCAGGTCCAGCAGTTCCTTCAGGAACACCCTTCGCGCGTCCGCATCGTCGGCGCCGACCACCTGCCGGCCGCACCGGCCCTGCTGGCCGGCGGCTGGTTCGCCGAAGGCCTCGCCAGCGAGCGGCAGCATTTGTTGGTCTTGGAGCTGGCCGAAGACGACGCCGACGAAACCGCGCTCCTCCGCTCCGCCGCCCAGCGCGACATCCGAGCCGGCCTGTGCGACCTAGTCCTAGTGTTCCCATCCGATTTCGCCGCGCGGCTGGCCGAGTTTCACCGCGCCTTGCCTAGCGCCACACTGCCCAGCACATCGCCCCGCGCCAAGCTGCCCAGCCCGGCCGCAATCCCCCAGCCCCTGATCCTGCTTGATTCGGCGAGCGAAAAGTCCAAAATCGCCCGCTCCCGCGTCGAGGAGGTGCTCCGCCGCTGGCGCGAGCAGATGGTCGAGGACAACCTGCGCGAGCGACACGTCCCCGTTTCCGCGACCCGCCCCTTCGAGTTCAAACCCGACGACGTGGCCGACGACTCCAGCAAAGCCGCTGCCGTCTGGTCGAAAATCCTTCCCTTCATCGTGATGATCTGGGCCCTCACCGGCGCCTTCTATCCGGCCGTGGACTTGTGTGCCGGCGAAAAGGAGCGCGGCACGCTCGAAACGCTCCTCTCCAGCCCGGCCCAGCGCGGCGAAATCGTCTGGGGCAAGCTGCTGACCGTCATGACCTTCAGCATGGCCACGGCCCTCCTCAACCTGGCGATCACCACCGGAATGGCCACGTTCATCATCGGCCGCCTGGGGAACATGGCCGCGGCCGGCGTGCAGATCCGACAGATTGGCGTGCCGCCGCTGGCCGCCTTGGTCTGGCTCGTGCTCGCCCTGCCGCCCGTATCGGCCCTGTTTAGCGCCCTGTCGCTGGCGGTCGCCGCCTTCGCCCGCAGCTCCAAGGAAGGGCAGTATTACTTGATGCCGCTTTTGATGGTGTCGCTCCCCTTGATGCTCCTGCCGATGCTGCCGCAGACCGAGCTGGACCTGGGCTTCTCGCTCATCCCCATCTGCGGCCTGATACTGCTTCTGCGGACGCTGATCGAGGGGCAATTCCTCGAAGCCCTCCGCTATTCGCTCCCCGTCATCGGCGTGACCGCCGTCTGCTGCCTGCTCGCGATTCGCTGGGCCATCGACCAATTCAATAACGAATCGGTCCTGTTCCGCGAAAGCGAACGGCTCGACCTGGGTCTGTGGATCAAGCACCTGGTCCGCGACCGCGGCGATACGCCCACCGTCGGCGAGGCGGCCCTCTGCGGCGTGCTGCTCTTGGTGATTCGTTTCTTCTCCAATTTCATGATCCCCACGCCGCACAACTGGAGCCAGTTCGCCACCACCGTCCTGGTCATGCAAGTCGCGTTGGTCGCCACGCCCGCCTGCCTGATGGCGATCATCCTCACCCGCCGTCCGCTCCAGGCCCTCTCGCTGGGACGGCCGTCGTTTTTGATCACCCTCCCCGCGGCCGTGCTGCTGGCGGCCTGCCTGCATCCCATGTTTGCCTGGCTGGCCGAAGCCATCCGCTTCGTCTATCCGCTCAATCCGTCGATCGCCCAGCAGCTGGAGCCAATCGCCCGCCTCACGACCACCCAGTCGCTCTGGCAGGTCATCCTGATCATCGCCCTCACGCCCGCCATCTGTGAGGAGATCGCCTTCCGCGGCTTCATTCTCTCCGGCCTGCGGCGGATGGGGCACAAGTGGGGCGCCATCGTCCTGACCAGCGTCATCTTCGGCCTCGCCCACGGCCTGTTGCAGCAGTCGCTCTCGGCCTGCGCCGTGGGCATCATCATCGGTTACGTCGTGGTCAAGACCGGCAGCCTCTGGCCCGGCGTCCTGTTCCACTTCACGCACAACAGCCTCTCCGTCCTCCAGGGCCGCGTCACGCCCGAGCTGCACGATTCGCAGCCGCTCTTGCGGTTCCTATTTTCGCCCGGCTGCGACGACGGCTCGCTGTTCTATTCGCCACAAGCGACGCTGGTCTGTGGCCTGGTCGGGCTGGTCGTGCTGTGGTGGCTGAAGAGTCTCCCCTACGACCGCTCAGCCGAAGAGCGTCTCCAGGAAGCGCTCGATCATCAGACGCCTCTGCCCGCGAAGTCGATTGCCTAGGGCTGAATCGTTCGACGAGCGTCCGAGCCACGGTTGCAGGGTGAACGTCGGCGGCGATCCGGTTGACTATCGGCCGATATTCTCCGCGACGGCCGCCGATGCCGACGACCAACGGACCGCCGAACAGGTCCATGACAGGCGATGGGGAACCATGGCGAATGGCCAGTAAGGGGCTAGGCACTATTAATTCGTGTAGGAAGTACAATCTAGAAAATTATTGCTCGCACCCTTGACTTCTTTCTTACCAAAGCTGCAAAATACCGGCAATAGATGACAACAATTGAAGCTGCGCTGATTGAAGATCGTAACATGACTGCAACGTACACGAAACAGTTATTGGCAACTCTCCGGCCCTGGACCGGCATCCGCTGGCTGTGTGGGCGGGCCGTCGCAGACCTTCGTTCCTTTCTCAGTGCTCCTTTTCGCTAGGGGGTTTTATGTTGATTTCTCGTTTCTCCCGGAGTGAATCTAGCCGCGGCTTTACTTTGGTTGAATTGCTTGTGGTGATCGCCATCATCGGCGTGCTCGTGGCGTTGCTCTTGCCCGCGGTCCAGGCGGCCCGGGAAGCCGCCCGCCGCAGCGACTGCGGCAACAAGCTCAAGCAGATTGGACTTGCTCTGCACGAGTTTCACGACACCTACAATTCGTTTCCGCCGGGGATGGTGGATGACGACACGAACTGCATGGGCTGGGCAGTGGCAATTCTGCCGTACCTCGAGCAAAAGCCGCTGTATGAGCAGTTGAGCGCGATTTTTGCAGCGAAGAACCCCAATACGGCGATTACGACGCTCAAGCCCATCATGTTGCTCAAGACCGACCCGGTTCATCCGAACGTTGATCGCTGGGCGGCCCCGGGCGCTCAAAACGATCAGCCCTGGAGAATCAATCATGCGCCCAACCAGCCGCTGGCGAGAACTTCATTGTCGGCGTTCCTGTGCCCTTCGAGCGCCCTGCTCAAATTCGACAACAACAATTTTGGCGCCAGCAGTTACGTGGGAAACATGGGCAATGAAGTCCAGCCGTTTACGGGATGGGCGTGCGGCAACAATCCGCGAAACACGCTTCAGAACGGCTACCTGTTGCACGACGGCAATAACACGCGGACGCTTGCCACAGACATGGCTGCGATCCTCGATGGCACGAGCAACACGCTGATGGTCGGCGAGATTGGCCTGAGCTACGGCGTGCAGCCCACGATGAACAATGGGGCCAATTTCCCGCTGTGGTTTGGGGGCAATAACCAGGGCGGCTGCCGGGCGTATTTCATGGGGTCGCATTTGCGATGCGCCGACGTGCGGTTTCCCATCAACTTTCGAATACCGTCAGGCGTTCGCTCCGGCAATCCCAACACCGCCGCGGTTGTGACGTCCCTCCCTGCTGCCGGCACCGGCCCGGCCGGAGTCCACTACTCCGATCTGAGCTTCGGCAGCTATCACCCTGGCGGAGCTCAATTTGCCATGGGGGACGGCGCGGTGAAGTTCATTCCGCAAACGATCCATTTGCTGACCTATCGTGCGCTTGGCGGGCGCAACGAAGGCACGCCCGCTCAGCTTCCGTAGTTCCGCATTGGCTCGCCTCGCGCCGGAGCCGCTGCTTTCGCTGCAAATTCTTACTTCGTGGAGCACAGGATCATGCTGAATGTTGATTCAATCCGTTGGCGAACGGCCGGAGTGATGGTGGTTGTCTTCTGGTCGCTGGGTAGCGGCGGCTGCGGCGAGCGCGGCGCCGCGAAGGGAAAAGTAATGGGCAAGGTCGTCTTCGGCGGGCAGCCTGTGACGGCCGGCTCGCTCCTATTTGCCCCGGCCGAGGGCGTCGTTTCAGAGCCGGCCACAGGGGTCATTCAGCCCGACGGCTCATTCGTGATGACGACGTTAGCCGAGGGAGACGGAGCCGCCATCGGCAAGCATCTGGTGAACTACAACGCTCCTCCCCGCACAGGGCGGGAGGAATGGGACGGCTACGGCACGCCGCCGCCGGAGAAGATCTCGCCCTTTGAAGGCCTGGCGCCGAAACAATCCGAGATCGAGATCAAGCCCGGCGTTAACAACCTCACGATCGAATTGGTTCAGGCGCCGCCCCAGCCCTTCTAGCCAACCGATCGCCCTGCGAGGCGGCCGGCGGGTGCAAAGGCAATGGAAAAAGGTCAGGCCTGGGTCAGGCCTAATTGATTGGACGGCGACCCCCACCGCGCAGCCTCATTCGCCTGATGGCAACTTAAGCGGCACGTCCACCCGCCCGTTCGAGAGTGCGGCGAATTCGTCGCCGACAAACGTGACCTTCCATGCCGCCAGTGCGGCGACGGCCAGCCCCGACTCATCGACAATCGGCTCGGCCAGATCGGCGACGTACCGCTTGCCGGCGAAGCGAAACACCAGCCCGCGCGGCTTCACGGCGCCCAACACCTCGATCTTGCTTTCCAGCGGGTCAGCCGGCCGCGGCTCCACGGGGAATCCCAGCGGCGACTTGATCACCTTGCAAGTAGCGTCGCGGTGGCTCGTCTTGGGCTCGGGCCCGACAAAAGTCGTGCCGTTGGCGTGGGAAACGGTGGCCCCTTCGTGCGCCAGGATGAATGTCCCCCGGCTGTGAGCAATATCCACTCGCCCGCGGCAGAGCACCATGCTGCCCGGGCCGGCATCGCGAAGGCCGTTCTCATGGCCGATCTCCACGGCAGTACCCGACACAACCACACTGTTGCTGCAATGGGAAATGGAGACCACTCCCCGCGCTACGATGACGCAGTTGCGCGCAAAGCTCACCTCGGCGTTCCCGTCGGCCAGGACGAAGTACCGATCGCAATGCGTCAGCTTCACGTTCGTACCAACGACCAGCGACGTTCCTTCACCCGGTCTTCGAAACGCCATCGGATCCGCGGCCCGCGCCTCGGCCATCTTGACCGGCAGCTTGTAATCCCCTTTACCGTCGAGCGCGCCCAGCGCGGCAACCGTGGTCTCCAGCCACTTTTCGAGCGTCGGATCCGACCAGCCCGCCTCGCGCCACTCGTCCTTGCTCGCATGTCCCCGAATCCGCTCCACCATCATCCCCAGCGAATTCGGGTCCGGCTTGGGATTGCGCTCCTTATCAGCCGCGAGCGCCGACCCTTCGGCCACGAGCAGTCCCAAGAAGAGCGTAATGACGGCGAGTTTCCCGTTCACGGCTCGTTCCTCGTATCGAGGCCTGTATGACGTTCCGTCGCGTATCATAGCGACTGGCGAGATTGCCAGACAATCAAGTTTGTTACGCTTTGCTTCATGACTGCACGCCCTTCCACCGCCCGCCTCGGCTGCGGCTTTGTGTTCCTCGTCGTCTTTGTGTCGTGCGCGCTGTTGGCGATCAATGGCATGATCGTCCTCAATGTCCTCGAATCGGTTCAGGGCAGCCTGCCGCCGATGCTCCGGGAAACGCGCTGGATGCAAGCCTATGTCTTTCTCGGCCCAGTGCTGATGCTCGTCGTGCAGTGGTGGGCCTACGACGTGGCGGTCGATTGGCTCTGGCCCATGCGGCACTCCAAAAACCAGGCCGCGATCCAGTCCAGGAAAGGCTGAACGCCCGCCCAAGCTGTGCTATCGTAAGACGATCATGCCCAGCGCCGCCTTGCCCGCCTGCCGCCTTTCCGTCGCTCTGTCTCTCTGTCTCTCCGTCCTTACCGCGACCGCACAGGAAGACACTGAGCAGGACGAGTTTCCCTACCGCCCCGGCCTGGTCGCCAGTTACACAGCCGGCGGAGCGTCCGCCACGCGCATCGACGAAACCATCGCCTTCGACTGGCAGGACGCTCCGCCCGATCCGCGAATGGGTGCAGGTCCGTTTCAGGCCAAGTGGACGGGCCGCCTGTGGACCCAGGTTGCCGGCCAGCATCGCCTGGCCATCTACGCAGCCGGCGGAAAGGCAACCCTTAAGCTGGCCGGTCGCGAGCTGATTAGCGCCGCCGCGGCCGAGCCGGCGTGGCTGGTGTCGGATCCGCTCGAACTGGAGTTCGACCGGCATCCGCTCGAGGTGACTTTCGAAAAAACCGGCCCGCGGGCCCGCCTGGGGCTCTATTGGCTGGGGCCCGGCTTTGGGCTGGAGCCCGTCCCCGAGCGGTTCCTGATGCACGACCGGCAGGGGAGCCCGGCCGCACATTTCGAGCGCGGCCGCCGGCTGGCCGCGGCCCTCCGCTGCGGAGCGTGCCACGGCGATGCGCCGCACGGCGTTGAGCTTCCCGCGCCCGCGCTTGACAAGCTTGCCGGCAACATCGAGGC
>JAKEHX010000285.1 GCA_022614795.1 Planctomycetaceae bacterium
ATCAGACGGCGTTTGTGACGCAGCTCATGCAAAGCGTCGCTTGCAACGGGCTGCATAACATCCAGGAGCGATGCGCGAGGCGGCTGCTGCGGTGTCTGGATCAGGGTCCTTCATCGGACGTCTTCATCACGCACGAGGTTCTGGCGCAGATGCTGGGTGTGCGGCGGGCCAGCGTCAGCGACGTGCTGCGCCCGCTCCAGGACGACGGCCTGATCCGCTCGCGCCGCGGCGTCGTCTCGGTGCTCGACCGCCACGGCCTGGAAAGCCAGGCCTGTGAATGCTATCGGATCATCCGGCTGGAATATGACAGGCTGATGCGCGGCCCGCTGTAGGCAACGCTTGATCTCAACTGGAGCCCTATCCGAAACTTGAAGCACCAAATCGCAAGCATCAAGCACCAAACAAGCACCAATGCCGAAAACCAGCTCCGCCTGCCGCGTTGGTTTAGGACATTCGTGCCTTGCGATTTGGAATTTGTTTGAGATTTGATGCTTGGAACTTGGAATTTGAATTGGCCGACGCAGACCCTGCTTGCTCCAGTTTAGCTTCGCAACGTCCAGTTGCCGCCCGGCGCGGAACCGCTAGCCGTTGCCGCGCCGCCGGCAGCCCGCTCCGCGGCGCTTGGCTCCGCGACCGGCGGCCCCAGCGGGGGCATGCCTGCAATGGGAGCAATCAAGTGGGCCGTGCGGATCAGCTCGACCTGCGTGTCATCGACGTCCAGGTTGGTCACGATGTCGTTCTCGACGAGTTTGGGGTTGCCCTTGTCATCGATCGTGTTTTCGCACCGCGTGATCGTCAGGTAGTTGCTCTGCGTGCAGGTCTCGCAAACATGCAGCTTGATGCGCATGTAGATCGGTTCGCCGCCGGTGGCCTGCTCCGTGTCGGCAAGCGGATCGAAGTTGCCGTTTTGGACCTCGGTCCAGACCGGCTCGCTGCCGTTGCCCTGGTAGAAGTGGGGCGTTTCCCCCGTGATCCACTCGTTGCACGCCTCGCAGAACGGCTTGTTCGCGATCTGGGCAAAGGCCGTAGTCGCGGCCAGGCCGACGATCACGCCGGCTTCAACCAGCCACAGCATGACCAGCGGCCAGCCCTTGACCATCTGTCCGGCGGTAAGGCCCCACGAGCCTTCCTGGTAGAGATGGGCCATCATCGCAACGATCGCGTGCGGCAGGTAAGTCGATAGCCCCGCCTCTTTCCAATACTCCGGAATTTCCGCGGCCGGCGCCAGGGCATACAGCGTCGTGCCCCATTCGAAATAGATGCCGACCAGCGCCGCGACAACGGCCAGAGCGACGGTCACGCCGGTGTTGCGGATTCGTCCCTGATAGGCCATCCATCCGACGACCCAGCCCACGCCGGCCCCAAAGCCCATCGCCAGCAGGAAATTCAGATAGACGTAGGGAATGTAATAGAACGAAAACGTATAGACGATGCCGAGCACGATCGCCACCGTCGTGCCGGCCGCCAACGACTGAATGGCGCTCAAAATGGGAACGATGCCGGAATGTTGATAGGTGCGCATGGGGCACTCCAAAAACTGGCTAGTAGAAGTTCTTCAGAACCCTAGCACGGGCGGAGCGGCTGCGTTGAAAGTCGCGGGCGGCAAGGCCCATCGGCGGGACGGGGCTCAGCGGGCAGGCCGGAAATCCGGAATGCTCGTTTCAATCGGCCGGTTAATTGCCCGCCCAGTGCACGGATAAGGGGCCAGGTGAAAGACTCTCCTCGTCGTCGTTCTCGATTGGGTGTTGGCCGAACCGAGGACGAGGACGAGTACGAGTACGACGACGAGGCTGCCGCCCTGACCGACCGAGGATCGCAAGATGACCGCCCTTGCTGCGCCTACCTCTGCGCCATTCGCTAACCAAAGCCCGCGTGCCAAAACGCCCTGGCGATGGTCGCAGACCTGGCGGAACGTGCTCTTTCTGCATTGGGAGGTTGCCGAAAAGCAGCTGGCGGAACTGCTGCCCACGGAACTTGAGCCCGATCGATGGCGCGGGACGACGTGGGTCTCTGCCGTGGCGTTTCATTTGGCCCGAGTGCAGCTTCGTGGCCTGCCGCCGGTTCCGTTTTGCACCGACTTTCTCGAACTCAATCTGCGGACTTATGTTCGCTATCGCGGTGAGCCGGGGATCTATTTTCTCAGCATGCACGCCGACTCGCGGATTGCCGTGGCAGCCGCCCGCACTTTGACGCCCCTTCCATACCGATACGCGCCGCTGAGTCATCAGGCCCAGCGGCCCGGCTGGCGGTGGCGATGCGGTGGCCGCGGTACGTCGGAGCCTGTGCTGCTGGATGCGTACTATGAGGAGCGAGGCGCCGCGGCAACTTTGTGCGAGGGCTCGCTCGACGCCTGGCTGCTGGAGCGGTATGCGGCGTTTGTACCCGATCGGCGCGGCGGGCTGAATCGCATGGTCTGCGACCACGCTCCGTGGCAGGTCCAGACAGTCGCCTGCGACATTGCCCAAGTCTGCGCTGAACCGGCGATTGGCATTCCGCTCGATCGCCTCGCCGCGCTCGGCCACTTCGCGAGCGGAGTCGAAGCGCGGATCGGGTCGTTCGAGCGGCTTGGCTAATAATGAGTCAACAGCTGACTGTTGGCGTGCCACGTCCCACGCTTGCGTGGGCGTGCTGAGTCGCTCACCACGCCGCATCACACGCCGGCTGACTCCATTTCGCGCGGGCCGGTGCGCGGCTTGGATGGCGGCAACCTTGGCTGACGCGGAAAACCCGTCTTTTTCGGCTCATCCCGCCGATCAGCCGCTCGCCGCCAGAGGTTGGCGATGGTGGCCCAGACCGACGTGCCCACGGTCTGGCGATAGGGTGAATCGGCCGGCAGCATTTCCATCAGCCGTTTGTGTGCCGTCCGCATGTTGTGATAGGGCATC
>JAKEHX010000286.1 GCA_022614795.1 Planctomycetaceae bacterium
CAACTTCCAGAACACGGGCGGCGTGGTTCTAGGTAATGCCGCGGGCGACACGACGACCTTCACCGGCGGCATCACGAGCACCGCTGGTCCGACGACGATCCAGGGGGCGGTCATCACCAGCGCCACGAATATCACGCTCGGCAGCACCACGCTTGTCAGCACGGTGACGCTGCTCACCAGCGGCGGCCATGTGACGATCGGGCCGATTAGCGGCGCGGGCGTGCCGCTTACGATCAATGCCGGGACGGGGGACGTGACGCTGGCCGATCCGGCCAACGTGATCGGCAACCTGACCATCACCGCCGACGCCCTGACGCTATTTGAGAACGACAACATCACGCAGGGGGGCGCCTGGACGACGACCGGCCCGACGACGCTCAATAGCGGCGCGTTTGCGATCGTCCTCACTAATCCGGCCAACCAGCTCGGACCGCTTAACCTGACCGGTGGCAACATCACCGTTGTGGAGGCGGGCGACACGGAATTGACCGCCGTGGCGTGGATCGGCCTGCTCGCGATTGACGCCACCGGCAATTTGCTGATCAGTGGACTGGTCACCGGCAATGGGACCGCACAGCTCTCGGCGGATGGCAACGTGGTTTTCGCCACGGGCGGCAGCCTCGTCGCCACCGGCGGCAGTGCCAACGTCGCGATCCAGGCCGGCGGTGTGATTACGCTGCCCGATGGGGTGCTGATCAACGCCGGGGCCGGGACGATCGCGCTCACCGCGAGCGGCCATATCACGCTCGGCCGCCTGGTGACGACCAATAGCACGGCTGCGGCGGTCGCGATTACGAGTCTGGCCGGCAGCGTCATCGATGGGGGCGACAGCGGCGGGGCGAACATCGTCGCCGAAGGGCTTGGCGCGGTCGTCTCGATCAGCGCGGCGCAGGGCGTGGGCAGCGCCGCTAGCCCGCTCGACCTGGCGGTCCGAAACCTCGTGGTTACCAGCGGCGGCGATCAATACCTGAATGAGCTGAACGACCTGAGCAGCCTGAACCTGAATGCCGGCAGCGCGAACATCTACCTCGCAGCCGGTGGCCAGATTCAAGATGCCGACGGCGCGGTCGATCTTCACGCGACGGACCTGGCGATTGTTGCCGCCGGCGCAGGCACAAACAGCGCCGGTACCAGCGCCAACCCGCTGCATGCGGCAATCGACCAACTCGAAGCAGCCGTTGGCACGGGCGGCCTCTTCCTCTCCGATACCGGCGGCTTGACGATCGGCGGCGTACGGGCCGACCTTGAGGGCGTCGAGTCCAGCGGCGGAAACATCAAGGTCTTCACGAGTGGCTCGATCCTGGTGAGCGAGGCGGTGCAAGCCGATATTGCCGGCACGGTGGAATTGCTGACGACGGGCGACATCACCCTCGAAGCTCTCGTGTCATCAGGCAGCGGCAACGTGACCCTCTCAGCCACGAGGGACATTTTCGCTTCGCCCAGCGGCGGCCTCGCTACAGCAGCCGGCACGATGCTGCTGCTGGCCGACAGCGACAATTCTGGCGGCGGGACGATCCAATTCGCGGGCGATATCGACGTGGGGGCCGGGCAAGTCATCTTCAGCTTAAGCGACGCTGACGGCCAACTGAGCGGTTCGATTCAGGGCAGCGGCGGCCTGGTCAAGCAAGCTTCCAGCACACTCACGCCCGGCACACTCACGCTCACAGCGACGAGCATCAACACCTACACCGGCACGACGCAGCTGCTCGCGGGCACGATGCGCGTCGATGGGGCGATTGGCGCGGGGGGCCCGGCGGGGACTTTCTTCCTGGCGGGCGGAACGACGCTCACGGGGGGCGGCGACGTGAACGCTCCCATTTTCGCCAGCAGTAGCTCGGCCAAGATCGTGTCGCTCGGCAATCTCAAGCTGGGGGACGGCACCACCAGCGGCTTTGACTTCGCCGGCACGCTGCTCGTGGCCGGCGGCGACAACGTGACGCTGCGCGACGCCGACCTGGCCGAACTCGGCGTGCTCACGATGATCTCGGCGGGCGGGCATCTCACGGCGCTCGGCGGAGTCGAGGTTGGCAGCGGCGAGAAACTCGCCGGCAGCGGCGCGGTAAGCGGCAACATCGTCGTGCTCGCGGGCGGCGTGGTCACGCCCGGCGCCAGCCCCGGCGTCGTCAGCACGCTAGCGGGGAACGTGACGCTGCTGGGGGGCGCGATCTACGTGGTGGAGGTAAACGGGCTATTGCCTGGCACTGGATACGACCAGATCAACGTGCAGGGCGCCGTCGATGTCAGCGGCGCGGTGCTGAGCCTGGCCGGCGGATCGTCCCGCCCGCCGACGGGAACCATCTTCACCCTCATCGAAAACGACGGTTCGGACGAGATCACGGGACAATTCCAGGGCCTGGCCGAAGGGGCGACCGTCCGCTTCGGCGGCATCGAGGCCACGATCAGCTACAAAGGCGGCACCGGCAACGATGTCACGCTCACCGTCACCGACTTCAGGATCATCCGCACCATTCCACCCGAAGCGGGCGCGCGGGTCGATGACGAGGGGGGCGGAGGTACGTCGTTCACGCAGCGGACCACGGCCCCGCCGCTCATCGTGGTCGAATCGGCCCGCCCAGCGACCATCTCCCAGGGCACCGACATCCGTCCGCAATCGCTCGAATCGCGGTCGGTCGAGCGGCTGCGGGTCTTTCTCAAGGTAGTCGATGAAGTGACCGGCCAGGAGGAAGGGAAGGACGTCAATCTCCACCCGCGGGTCCTCGACGATGTGCTGGGTTTCTTCCAGCGCTACCGCTTCCCCAACGGACGCTATCGGATTTACGTGCAGGAGGGGGACAAGTCGCCCCGCCTCATTATCGAAATCGACATCCGCGACGGCCGGGCCGTCTCGCCCGAGCAGAAAGCCCCCGGCAGACAAGACGCCCCAGCCAACGAGCAGCCTGCAAACCAGCAACCAGCACCGCCGCTGCCCGCGCCGCCTGCACCGGCCCAGCCCGCTCCTCCCGCCGCTGATCCGGCGGCTGACGGGGCAGCGATTGACATGTCGCCCGGCGATCAAGCTTCGGACATTGCAACCGCGTCGCCAAGCCACACACATCGTTGGTCTACGGTCGCCGCTCCGCTGGCGGCCAGCCTGGCCTTGGCTTCCGCCGCGCCAAATTGGCGCAGGCGGATCAACCGCCTGCTCGCCGCGTCGGACCGGCTTCCGCGGACCCGCTTTCATCGCCGTTTACCCAAACTACCCGCAGGAAATTCCCAGCCACCCACCTACTAGCAGCGGCCCTCGGGCAGGGAGGCTCGCCAACGACTATCGCCGCATCGGAGCCAGCCGTGCTTACCTGCCCGCACTGTAAACAGTCGCTAACGGAACCTGATCTTGCGCGGCAGCTCTGTCCGCACTGCGGCCAGCGCGTGCTGAGCGGCCAATCGACCATCGACCTCAGCACCGGCCATCTCACGATCGAGCTGGCGCCCAACGTGCCCGTGAAGGGCGTCATAGCGAAGGGTACGAGCACGGTGAACATGGAGAAGTCCGTCACGATTGTCGGCGACGTCTGCGCGACGATTGACGTCACCGACCGGCCTGCTGCCGCGGGCGATCCGCGCGTGACGCGTACGCTCGAATCAACTGATTTGCCATCTGGCGACATCGGTTACTCGCAAACGGTCGCACACGATTCCTCGTCGGGCAGCCATGCTGCTCATGCGCAGACGACTGATTCCTCTGTCGCATTGGACCAGCCGGGCTCGGGCCCCTCTCAGAGTGGCTCAGCGCACGGATCGAGCCAGGACGACGTGGAGCGCCGCCTGCGCCAGGTCTGGGGATCGCAAATCGGTTCTTCGCGTCCCCAAATGACCATGCGCGGCGGCAGCGGCGCACCCGAGGTGCAAAACGAGCGCGAGGAACACGAGGAGCGGACGACGCTCATCATCCGCGAGCGGGCCCTGCGGCGGAGGTCCGATGCCGCGCCGTCGTCGCTGATCGATTACGACCTCCTGGACGTGCTCGGCGAAGGGGGCATGGGGGTCGTCTATAGCGCCCGCCAGGCATCGATCGACCGCGAAGTGGCGGTCAAGATGCTCAAGGCCGACATGTCCACCAGCCCGTCGCAGCGGCGCAAGTTCCTCTCCGAAGCGGCGGTGACCGGCGAGCTGGACCATCCGAACATCGTGCCGATTTACGACCTGGGACAGAACGCCGACGGGGCGCTGTTCTATTCGATGAAAAAGGTCACCGGCACGCCCTGGTCGGAAGTGATCAAACAGAAATCGCTGCTCGACAACTTGACGATCCTGATGAAGGTGGCCGACGCGGTGGCCTTCGCCCACGCCCGCGGCGTCGTGCATCGCGACCTGAAGCCCGAGAACGTGATGCTCGGCGACTTCGGTGAAGTGCTCGTGCTCGACTGGGGCCTGGCCGTGGCCACCGAGGGGCATCGCCCCACGCCCAACGTCTCGACGGCCTTCAACATCGCGGGCACGCCGGCCTACATGGCTCCGGAGCTGGCCTTCGGGCCGATGGAGGCGATCGGGACGCACAGCGACGTCTATCTGCTCGGGGCGATCCTCTACGAGTGCATCACGGGGCGTCCGCCGCATGCCGGCAGGAATGCCCGCGACTGCCTCAAGGCCGCGGCCCGCAACCAGATCGTGCCGACCGAGAAGCGCGGCGAGCTGGTCGAGATTGCGCTCAAGGCGATGGAAACCGAGCCGCGGAAGCGCTATCGCACCGTGCAGGCGTTGCAGGAGGCCATCCGCGATTACCAGGCCCATTCCGAGAGCATCGCCCTGTGCGAGCGGGCCGAGGCCGGTCTCGACCAGGCCGCCACGTCCGGCGACTACCGGGACTACTCGCGGGCCCTGTTTGCGTTCGAAGAGGCGCTCGAGCTTTGGCCGGGCAATACGCACGCCAAATCCGGAGTGTCGCGGGCCAAGCTGCAATATGCGACCCGCGCGCTGGACAAGAGCGACTTCGATCTGGGCCTGTCGCTGGTCGATGCCCACGATGCCACGCACGATGCCGTCATTCACCAGTTGGCTGAGGCCAAGTCCGAGCGCGACGCCCGCCAGCATCGGCTGGCGCGTGCGCGGCGGATGATGGCGGGCCTGGCGGCGGCCGTGTTCCTGGCGGTGAGCGTCGGTGTGTGCGTGGCCTCGTACCTGGCCTACCTCGCCAAGGAGAGCGAAAAACGGGCGGTCGCCAGCGCCAAGATCGCGAAAGAAAACGAGGATCAGGCGAAGGTCAGCGAAACAAAGGCCAAGACCAACGCGGACATTGCCAACCGCGAACGCGACCGCGCTCGCAATGCCGAGGACGAGGCAAAAGCCCGCCGCGAGGAGGCGGTCGCGTCGGCCTACACCGCGCTCGTCGCGATGGCCGCCGCCCGAATCGATGAAAGCGCCTTCGACCAGGCCCGCCAGGCCCTGGACCAGTGCGACGCGAAACACCGCGGCTGGGAATGGCGGCGGCTAGCGCACGTCGTCGAGCAGGGAGACGTCACGCAACTTCCCCTTCCGTCTCGGGCCGAGGCGCTGGCCGTCAGTATCAGCGGCAACTTGATTGCCACCGGCAGCCTCGACGGCATCGTGCGGCTGTGGGACAACGCTCGCCGCGCGATGGTGGCCGAGCGTAATCTGGGGGCGAATACCGCCCGCATCACCGCCCTGGCGTTTCATCCGCAGGACGACCGCTGGCTGGTCGCCGGGCTGAGCAGTGGTCCGCAGCCGCTGGTCGCCTGGAACCGCGAAACGGGCGAGCTGCGCTGCCCCGCCGAGGAGCACCGCCACGCGGACGGCGTCGTGCAAGCAACGTTTGCGGCGGATGGCAAGTCGCTGCTCACCGCGTCGCACGACCGGACGGCCCGGCTGTGGAATTGGGAGACGCTGGTGCCGCGCGTATTCACCGGACATACCGGAACGGTCTGGTCGGCGGCGCTCTCGGCCGATGGCAAGAAGGTCGCCACGGCCAGTGAAGATGGGACCGTGCGGATTTGGGACGCTGCAACTCGCGTGCAGGAGCAGTCCGCCTCCGGCCAGCGGATTCCGTTCACGCAGCATCAGGGGGCTGTCCATGCAGTCCTCTTTCTGCCTGATCCCGCAACGACACTTCCCCCGGCTCAGCGATCCGCAGCCGCCGCTATCGTCGGCAAACCGACATACTTCCTAGCCTCGGCCGGCTATGACAAGCGGGTCCTGCTCTGGCAGACGGATGAGCTTGTGCCGTTTGATTTTCAGCGACTGGTGACCGACCAGCCCGTATCGGAGACGGCTTATCAAGCCCTCGTGGGGCATTCAGCGGCGATCCGCTCGCTGGCACTCTCCAGCGACGGCTCGCGGCTGGCAAGTTCCGCCACTGACCATACGATCCGCATCTGGCAGGTCCGCGAGAGCGGCGTGGCCCGCCGCGGGACGCTTGTCAAGGAATTGCGCGGACACGCCGGCCCCGTCTATGCCGCGGTGTTCAACCCCGGCGATCCGAACGCCGTCGTTTCGACCGGCTACGACGACCGCGTGCGGCTGTGGAGCATCGACCAGTATGAGGAAGAGCGGACGATGCCGGGTCTGGCCCTGCGCGGCCACGCCAGCGCCGTCCTCTCGGCCCGCTATTCTCCCAACGGCGAGAGCATCGTGACGGCCAGCCTCGATCGCACCGCCCGGACCTGGAATTCGAAAACGGCGGCCCAGGAGCGGTTGTTCCGCGAAGGCCACGCCTATCTCGCGTCGCGGGCCGTTTTCTTCCC
>JAKEHX010000287.1 GCA_022614795.1 Planctomycetaceae bacterium
GATGGAACGGATTTCGTATATCCACAAGACGTTTGGCCAAACGGCCCTGGCCGAGGAGTTCATCGAGGGGCGCGAGCTATATGTCTCCGTGCTGGGGAATCAGGATCCGATTGCTTTCCCGCCGATCGAGATGGATTTTTCAGGCCTCCCGGACGGCAGTGTGCGGATCATGGACAACGAGGCCAAGTTCGACGAAAACAGCCATCGCTACCACGGCACGAAGGCGGTGATTGCCGACATCGACGACGAGCTAAAGGCCAGGCTGCAAAGGGTTGCGCTCGACGCCTACCGGGCGCTCCGGGTCCGCGACTATGGCCGCATCGACCTGCGGCTGACCGGGAGCGGCGAGATCTATGTGATCGAGGTGAACGCCAGCTGTTACCTCGAGAAGAGCGCCGAGTTCGCCATGGCCGCCGCAGCCGCGGACCTGGGATACGAAGAGCTCATCAATCGCATTCCCAAGCTGGCCCTGGAGCGCTGGAAGCAGCGCACGACCGCCAAGAACAGGCGGAAACGGGCCGCCGAGCGCACCGAGGCGAAGCTGGCCAAATCTGCAAAAAAAGAGCAGCCAGAGGGCTGAGCCACGGATCGAACACGGATGAAACACGGACAAAGGTTTATCCGTGTTTCATCTGTGTTTTGTCTGTGGCTGCTTCTTCCGTGGCGGCCGCGGAAGACGGCGCAGGCAACTTCTCCGGCGGCTGCATCTCGGGAAAGTAACCGCCGCGGTGAACGTGATTCATGGCCAGTGAAGTGACGAGTATCGTGACGCCGATGATCGCTTCGCGTTCTGCGGCCTCCGGATAGACCTGTTTGAGCGCTTCGGCCCGCTGGGCCAGGTGCCGCATCAGGCTGCGGGTCTTTTCGGGGAAGTGGCCAGTCCAGCGAAAAACGTCGGCCATCAGTTGCCGTTCGAGTCGCCGAATCAATGTGGCAGCCGGGCGAGTTTCCTTGGCAGCCGCCTCAGTGCCGTCGGCCGACGGCGACAGGTCGTCGAAGATCGTCCGGAGGTCGCCGTCGAGACCCGCCGCGGCGGGAGGCTCGTTCTCTGCCGGCTGATTCTTGTAATAGTCCTGGAGCGAATACCCCAGTTCCCCCACATCCTCGTCGGTTTCCACCGCCGTCACGAGCGGATCATGATCGGCCAGGCGGGCCAGCGTCCGGTCGCAATACTCCAGCTTGGCCAGCGCGGTTGGCCAGGAAGCGTAGTCGGCACGCCAGTTCTGGTCCGGCGTCATCCAGACCGCGAAGGTCTCGGCCCAATCCTCATCGGGGTGTTTCTGGGCGTACCAGCCCGGCAGATGCCGCACATAGCGCCGGCTGAAAGGTTGCGGGCGGTAGTCTTCGAGATAGGGCTGCGTGATCGAGCCGAACAGCGTGACCCACTCTTCCTCGTCGTAGAGCTTATAGCCGTAATTGACGATGTGCCCCATTTCGTGCCGCAAGTAACGCAGAATGTCGTGCTCGTTGAAGCCCTCGATGTGCCCAACTTCCTCGCCGTGCAAGTCGGTCAGCTCGGGGCGGGCCAGATAAAACGGAATGCCAATGACCACCGAGCCGAACGGCACGCCCCACTCCGTCGAAAGATGGAACTTCGGCACGAGCCGCTTGATCCCCTTGGCCACCAATTCGGCTTTGAATTGATCGAGCAGCGGCACGAGCCGCGTTTCGTCGATCGAGAGCGCGAGATCGCGAATGGGCGTCCCAAAGAGGTTCGATTCGCGAAAGGCGCGAGAGGCCGTGGACATGGAGATAGTCTATGCAGGGCGGGAAACGCGGAGATAGAGCCCGACGTTTGTCAAGTAATTTTGAGCGTCTAAAACCCCCTGCCATAACTATTGTCGCTCCTCGTTGTGACGAATTGGTTACGAAGCCGTCGCCGCTTTGTCGGTAATAATGGGCCATTCGTCCCGTGGCAGGAGCAACGTTTATGAGGTGGATGCTGATGCTCGTGGTGTTGGTGTTGATCCCGCTGGCCGCCCTTGCGGGCGACCAAGGCTTGATTCGAGTGGTCGGCGAAGGCTCGCAGCGATCGTTCCGGCCGGATGGGACCGAGGTCGAAACGTCGAACGTTGTCGCGCCGCGCGGGCCCCTGTCGCCCGACGGCAAGTTGCGGGCCTTTGTCAGCGCGGATGGCAAAGAGACGCTCAGCGTGTCGGACGCCGACGGCGGAAACGCCCGCCAGATCACGCCCGCCGCTATGACCGCGGGGCAATGGGCCTGGTCCCCCGACAGCAAACGGCTCGTGTTTCTGGCCCGGCCGTATGCCGCGCCGGGCACGTTCCAAGCGGCTGACTGGCAACTGCACAGGATCGACGCCGATGGGAAGGACCTGAAGCCGCTGGCCAACTCGCCGCACGGGGCCGAGCAGCCAAGAATTGCAAAGGATGGCCGGCTGGCTTATCTGCGGAACTATCCGCGGGAAGGGAAGCTCCCGCGGGCCGACCTGGTCGTGGGCGATGGGGAGGAGGCCAAAGCGATCGTCAAGAATTCGTTTATCAATGAGTTCGCCTGGAGCCCGGACAGCAAATCGATCGCCTACAGCACCTACGGCGCACTTGTCTTTTACGACGTGGCTACGGGCAAAGAGCAGCGCGTCGAGTTCGCGAGCATCGACAGCCGGCTCAAAGGCTATTCGGCCTGGTATCTGGCGTTCAGCCCTGACAGCCAAAGGGTCGCCTGCGTGATCAAGTTCCTCGGCGACCGGCAGCAGGGCGGCCCGAAGATGTTTGGCGACGACGAGTTGTTCATCGTCTCGCGCGATGGCAAGGCAACGTGGTTTCAGCCGGGGATGGTGGTGCACGGGCTGGAGTGGGGAGCCAAGTGACGAATGCCGCAATCCTACCCCACATAGTCGATCCGGAAGCTCTTGTTCGTGATGAAGAGCACGACCGCGTCGGCACCGGCCGCTGCGCCGTGTTCCATGAC
>JAKEHX010000288.1 GCA_022614795.1 Planctomycetaceae bacterium
AGCCTAGCCGAGCTGTTCCGCCCCTCTCGCTCGCCGGGCAAAAGCTGCGTCCCCCGCCGCCTGCGGGTCGAATCGCTCGAAAGCCGGGCGATGCTTGCCGTTACCGCCACCGACGATACCTACAACGTGCTCCACGACCACGCGCTTTCGGGCAGCAGCGTCCTGTGGAACGACTACGACCCGGCATTCCCCAATCTGACCGCCTCGCTGGTCAGTGGCCCATCCCACGGCACGCTCAACTTCGGCTCGAACGGTTCATTCACCTACACTCCCAACGCGAACTTTGCCGGCAGCGACAGCTTCTCCTACGAGGCCACCAGCGCAAGCGGGACCGACCAGGCTTCCGTGACCATCAACGTCATCAACCACGCTCCGTTCGCCAACGACGGCTCGGCGTCCGTCCTCCACGACCAGACTCTGTCGTCCTCCGTGACCGCTTACGACATGGACGGCGACAACCTCGCCTACAGCCTCGTTAGTGGACCGGCGCATGGCACGCTGACCTTCAATGCCAACGGCAGCTTCACCTATCTGGCGCCCAATGGCTTCGGAGCAGACAGTTTCACCTTTTCCGTGACCGACGGGATCGACACAGATACCGGTACGTTCACAATCAATGTGATTAACCACGCCCCCGTCGCCAACGACGGCTCCGAAACGGTCATGCATGGCCACGCCCTCGGCTCCACGGTCAGCGCCTACGACATGGACGGGGACTCGCTCACGTTCAGCCTCACCACCGCCACAACGCACGGTTTTATTTTTCTGACGACCGGTGGGAGCTTTGCTTACATGCCGCAGGCTGGCTACGTGGGCCCGGACAGCTTTTCGTTCTCCGTCACCGACGGTTTGGAAACGGACAATGGCACAATTACCATTAACGTAACGAATAATGCTCCGGTCGCCAACGACGACTGGGATTTAACCTATGTCGATGAGACGCTGATCGGGACCGTCACCGCCTATGACATGGACGGCGACATGCTTACCTACTCCGTCGCGTCCGGACCTTCGCATGGCGCCTTGACCATGCACCCATCCGGCCATTTCAGCTATTCCCCGGAGACCGCGTTCTATGGCCAGGATTCGTTCAACTTCTCGGCGAGTGACGGGATCGCGTCCGATACCGGAACCTTCACGATTCAAGTTGACCAATGGTCTGGCGGCGGCGGGGGGCGTCCGGTGGTCTCGATAAGTGGCAGTGGAACAATCGAGGAGGATGGGGAGACGACCTCGACGTTTACGGTCACGCGAACCGGCGAGACTACCGACGCGCTAACCGTAGGGCTGGCCCACCTGCCATCGCAGTTGGATCCGAGCAATGACCGCTCGACCTCGGCAGAGGCCGATGACTATACGCTATGGGTGAACGGCGTGGCGTCCGGTCTAACCGTGACAATTCAAGCCGGACAGCCGTCTGTCACGGTTACGGTCAAAGCCGTAGATGACACGAAGGTAGAGGAAAACGAGGGCTTCGTCATTGGGCTCACAAATGGTACAGGTTATATCCCCGCTTCCTCGGCGTTTTTATCGGGTGTCTTCACCATCAAGGACGACGAGTGGCGGTGGGTGGAGCCTGATGGCCCCGAACCAGACAGCGCTGTGTATCAGTGGAACGACTTCAAAACAGTTGTCCGCACTGCGCTACCCGATGGGACACTCACTGGACGTGGGAGCGTTAGCGTGGATCAAAAAATTTTAACGCCGTTAGCATGAGTCTGGAGGGGACGTTGACTTTTCCTGGGATTGCGGGTCCATGGACGTACAATGCAAGGCTCAAGGCGGCATACGCGTTTACGGGTGACTCCCAGACCGGCCAAATCTGGCTCAGCGGAGCCGGCTCGAGTCCTCCGACCGGATCGGCTGGTTCAGGCGGGTACCTGTCCATAGCGATCGCACCCGAATGGGACATTAACGATAATACGGGAACCCACATTCACACCGTGATGGTGAGGGACACGTTGAACGTAGCCGCCGGCGGGACCTATGGCTTCACGCCAACTGTTTCCGCGGATGGGAAGCACGGCGGGGGATCGCTTTCATATAACTTTACCGAATCGTGGCATGAGGAGTTACTGGGAGGAAAGCCCGTTACCCTCCTTTTCCGCAAGGGTCCGGCGGAGTGACGGCGATGCCTCGTTTCAGTCTCCGAACGTTTCTGATTGCGTGTCTGGCGCTGGGCCTTTGCCTGGCGCTCGGATTGAAATGGCGGTGGCAGCCGCGCGTTGGCTGGACCAACGTTCGCGGAAAGACCATGCATGGCATCCAGTACGTTGCGGGACCGATGGTCGAATGCCCTGCATTTGGACCTTGCATCCTCTTGAATGTGGTCGTCATTCCAAACGGAACCGGATACAGTGCATCACGCAGCGCCAACAGGAGCGAAGTCCCTGATGGCCGCCGCCTTGAAATCATGCGTAGTGGGGTCTACTTGAATGGCAAACTGATCGGAGGCCAGGGCACATCCAAAGTGGTCATCGTCCTGGGTGAACGCGATGTGCGGGCGGTGGAGCTTTCCATCGCCGACCTCCAGGCGCTCGAAGCAGTTGCCGGGCCTCAGATAATTGAATCGTCGGTTTGGAAGGAGAAGGTCGAACCCGAGATCGAACGACTCGTCCGGGCACGCCTTAATAACCACGATCGGGCGGCGCTCGGTCTTCCCCCTGAACCGCCCCGCCGACACTCATCACATTGATCGGGTCGCGGCAGCATCCGGCGGGACCTATAGCTTCACACCAACTATTTCCGGCGATGGGAAGCACGGGGGGGGATCGGTAGCATTTACTTTGTCCGAATCGTGGGAGAAAAAATTAAAAGGAGGAAAGCCCGTTACCCTCATTTTCCGCAAGGGTCCGGCGGAGTGACGGCGATGCCTCGTTTCAGTCTCCGAGCGTTTCTGATTGCGTGTCTGGCGCTAGGCGTTTGCCTGGCGCTGACATTGAAATGGCGCTGGCGGACGCGCGTTGGCCTGAAGGAAGTTATCGCGGTGACCAAGAACGGCGCGGAGTACCTAGTGGGACCGATGGTCGAACAGCGTGCATTTGAACCTTCCAGACTGTTGAACGTCGTCGTTGTTCCAGCGGGCACGACCTACGAGGGGTCAACCAGCGGCAACAGGAGAGAAGTCCCTCGCGGCCGCGGCATCGAAATCATGCCGAGGGGGGTTTTCTTGAATGGCAAGCTCGTCGGTGGCCAGGGCACGTCGAAAGTGGTCATTGTCCTGGGCGAGCGCGACGTGCGCGCGCTGGAGCTTTCCATCGCCGACCTCCAAGCGCTCGAAGCGGCTATCGGGCCGAGAATGATCGAATCGCCCGTTTGGAAGGAGAAAGTCGAACCCCAGATCGAGCGGCTGGTCCGGGCGCGCGGCAATGCCTTTGACCGCCGCGCGCTTGGTCTAGCGCCGTGATCCGGCCACCACCCCACGCCCATCGCCACCACCAGCGTCAGCAGCACCAACTCGCGGATCGTGAAACGGAACATGGGCTGGTCCTAACCCGCATTTCTCACAAGTAGGGTGTATAAGCACGGCAAATTACTGGCAGGCTGGTGCGTTCCGCAAGCCGGTCGATTGACAAGCTGAGTCCATCGAGAAGTGACACTTGCCGTGCGCAATACACCACTGGGTCAAGGCTTGCTTCACGCACCCTACGGCCCTCGGTGAGAAATGCGGGCTATGTCATAAGGCCTCGGGAGAGAATGTGCTGAGCTTTCCGTGAGCCACGGGGAAGGCACTGCTGGGCAAGCCAGCAGTGGCGCCCGACTAGCAGGGGCACCGACGAAGCCGAAAACGGCAAAGTGATGTAGTGTACATGTGTCAGAATCGTGACCAGACTAGTCACGCCGCACGGAATTTCGGAAATGACTTGGGGCGATGCCAATCGGCGCAAGTGCTGGGTGGATAGAGAGTTGTGAGTGGTCGGCGAGGCGTAAGTCTCGATGGCCCTGAATCGGCGCGCGCAAAAGCTTGACGCGCGCATGTTTCTGTGAGCTAATCCGAGTTGGAGCTGTTGTACACTTGCCAGGTCAATCGGTGGCACTTCCGGAGGTGCGTCGGCGGAACGTGGAAGGGGTCGGGAGTCTTTGTCGGGCGAAGATCGTCAATTATGGCGAGCCATGTTCCGACAAAGACTCCCGGCTCCGCGTCGGCTGCGGGATACGGGCGCTCGGCTACCTTTGATTTTGACCCCCAATCCAGAAGTCTGGCGACTTCTGCTACGCCAAGAGGACCTTCGGATTTCCTGGCGGAGGAGATCGACCGGCTGCTGGGCCAGTTGATGGCGGCGGAGATGGTCGAGCAAGAAGAACCAAATGAGGGGGCTAACTCTAGTACCTCTAGTAAAGTTAAGCCCGAGAATGGCGGAATCGAGCGCGGCGGCGGGGCGGCGTTAAACTCGCTAACCGATTTGGCGGCAAGCACTTGCGGCGAAATGAGTGGCTGCGGAGAGGAGGTTTAAAAGCGATCAAAAGATGAAAAACTGCGGGCGTTAGAAGGCTAGTGGGAGCGAGTGTGTTATGTGTATGCGGTTATGCAGTTATATCGATTTAAGGGAATTCCATGTCAGGCGAGTCGCCGACGGGCATCTTTGTCTATGGCACGCTCCAGCGGGGCCAGGTCCGCGAGCGGTGCTGGCCGCGGACGCCCATCGCGGTCGAGCCGGCGACGGTTCGCGGGGCGCTGTTCGACCTCGGTCCCTATCCGGCGCTGGTGGAAGGCGACGACACGGTCGCTGGCGAGCTGTGGCGATTCGCGCTGGAGGACATGCCCGCGACGCTCTCTGCACTCGACGCGGTGGAGGGATTCGCGGGCCGAGAGGACGACCTCTACCGCCGGGTGATTGTCACGTGCACAGCAGCAACAGGCGTCGCCAATGCGTGGACGTATCGGCTGGCGCGTGCGAGCCTGCTGCAATCGGCCCGGCGGATCGCGCCCGGTGCGAGCGGCATATGTGCCTGGCAGGCGGGAATGTCCGACGCCTAGGTCGGTACGGCAAACGTGCCGGTAATGTCGAGCCCGATCTGAATCGTCGAGCCGGCATGGATGCTGAATCCGCCGGGGAACGCGATTTCGTCGTCCCCCTCGTCGTCCGGATCGGAAGAAAACTTCAGCCAGCCGTGGCCCGCGGCGTCAACCGAGATCGAGCCAAGCGATGTGCCGTCAATCGTGACGCCCTGCGTCGTCAGCGGCGCCGCTCCATTAATCTCGATTTCCAGCTCCAGCTCGGCCCCATCGAGATCGTCGGCTTCGTACGAATACTCCGCCTGGCCACTTACGCCCGTGGGACTGGAGAGCAGCGCCACCAGCTCCACGTCGAGGTCCACCGGCGTGCCGTCGATCTCTTTGTCCCATCCTTCGTCGCCGTCGAGCAGGTCGTCGCCGGGGCCGCCATTCAAAATGTCGCCCCCCCAGCCGCCGTGCAATTCGTCGTTGCCAAGGCCGCCGTAGAGTTTGTCCTTGCCGGCGTCGCCGAAGAGCTGGTCATCGTCGTCGTTGCCCGCGACGATGTCGTTGCCGTCGCCGCCGTAGAGCACGTCGAGGCCCGGACCGCCAAAAATCTTGTCGTTCTTCGCACCCCCGGAAGCCTCATCGTCGCCGGCATTGCCGTAAATGTGATCGACGCCCCACTCGCCCGTGAGGATGTCGTTGCCGTCGCCGCCAAGCAGCCAGTCGTTGCCTGCGCCGCTATTGAGGTCGTCGTTGCCAAGATTGCCCGCCAGCCGGTCGTTGCCGGCCTCGCCAAACACCACATCGTCGCCGGCGCCGCCGTCGATGCGGTCGTTTCCTCGGCCGCCAGTGATGGTGTCGTTGCCGCCGCCGCTATTGATCCAGTCGTTGCCGTCGCCGCCGTCGATGGTGGCGGCGAGCGTAATCGCCGGATCGATCGTGATGCGATCGTTTCCCTTGAGGCCGGCAATGTCGATTCCAGTCAAGCCGGCGAGCGGGACCGTTTCCGATTGCTTGTTGAGCGTCACCTGGATATCGCTGGCCGAAAGGATCAGGCCAATGCGATCGCTCTTGTTAGTGCCGGTGACGGTGAGAACCCCTTCGGGGGTGACATCGATGGCGAGGAGTTGGCGGGATTCGAGCTGTTCAAGCCGCATGCGGCGAATCAGGCGACCACCCATTTTGTTCCGGGCTCGTATTGCGAGTAGCGACACCTCCAAGTTCCGCGGCTGGGCACCGCGGCTTGTCTGCTGTCAACAACGGCAGGCCTGAAGCGCCGACGCCATGCGCGAATCCGCATTTTCGGCCGTGCTGGTGCTAGCACCCGATGTGACAGCGACTCGTCGAGAGAGGATGACGCCGTGACTGCCAGTGACTACTCGACTTCCGCAGGCGTAAGGTCGCTAAAGGCCACGCGGAAGGTGCGCTCGCTTTGGTCGCTGAAAAATCGGACGACGGCGTTGCGCTTGGTCCCTTCGCCGGAGAGGGCGATGATCGTGCCGGGGCCATAATCCGGATGATCGACGACCATGCCGTGCTTGAAGACACTGGGTGACACCCGCGGGCGGGATTGTTTGGTGAGGAGATCGGCGGCCGTGATCAGACCCGACGTAAGCGCCGGCGAAGTGCTTCGTTTGCGTTTTGAGCCGGGCACAGCGTCGGGATCTTCCTGCACGAATTCTTCGTCGCGATCGACGAGCTGAGAAGCGTCGTCGGCATCCGCGTGGGCCTGCGGCTCAAGATCGCCAACCCAGTCCGGCGTCGTCTTGCGCCCGGTGAAGCCCAGGCAATCCATCTCGTGCCGCGGGAGTTCCATCAGGAAGGGGCTGGGTACGGTCGGGCAGGCCAGGCCGCGAAACGCGCGGTAGTCGGCATGGCTGAGCTGGAGCTCCTCGCTGGCCCGCGTGATGCCGACGAACATGAGCCGGCGCTCTTCCTCGAGTTTTTCCTCGTCGTGCATGCTCCGCTCGTGCGGCAGCAGGCCGTTCTCGACGGCGACGATGAACACGCACGGGAATTCGAGCCCCTTGGCCGCGTGCAGCGTCATCAGCGTGACGCGATCGACTTCCGATTCCCAGGCATCGGTGTCGGCGACGAGCGACGATTCTTCGAGGAACTGCTCGAGGTGGCCGCCGCCCGGATTGCGGATGTCGAATTCGCGGGCCGCGGTGAGCAGCTCCTCGATGTTGGCCAGGCGCTCCTGGTCCTCCTCGGATTCGCTGTTTTCCAGGACTTCGCGATAGCCAGTGTCGGTCAGGACGCGGCCGACGAGCTCCTCGACCGGGTCGTGCACAGATTCGCCCAGCCGATCGTAAAGGGCGACAAATCGGGCAATGGCGAGCGCGGCCCCTTTGCCGAGATCTTCGATGAGGCCGGAGCGGCGGGCAGCCTCCAAGAGCGGCAGCCCCTTCATCCGGGCATACTCCGCCAACCTGGCGACGCTGGCCTTGCCGATCTTGCGCGCCGGAACATTGATGATCCGCAAGAGCGCAACATCGCTCCGCGAGTTGTTGAGCAGGTGCAGGTAGGCCAGAACGTCCTTGATCTCCTTGCGCTGATAGAACTCCAGGCCGTTGACGATCTGGTACGGCAGGACGTGGTCGCGGAGGGCGTGCTCGAGCTGCCGCGAGAGGGCGTTGGTGCGATAGAAGATCGCGAAGTCGCGCGGCCTGCGGCGGCCCGCCTGGACCTGGCCGGCAATCGTTGCCGCGATGTGGTCAGCCTCGTCACGCTGGGTCGGATAGGTGATCAGGCGGACGGGCGGCCCCTCGGGATTGTCGGTGAACAGGTCCTTCTGCTTGCGGCGGACGTTGTGGCGGATCAACTCGTCGGCCACACGAAGAATCGCCTTGGTCGAACGGTAATTCTGTTCGAGCCGGACGACGCGGACGTTGGGAAAATCCTTTTCGAACTCGAGGATGTTACTGAGGTTCGCTCCCCGCCAGCCGTAAATCGATTGATCGGGGTCGCCGGTCACGGCGAGATTCGGGTGGTCGATCGACAACGCACGGACGATGGCGTACTGAGCGAGATTCGTGTCCTGGTATTCATCGACGAGGATGTAGCGGTAGCGGTCGTCGAGGCGGGCCCGCAGCTCGGCGTTCTCGCGGAGCAGCGTGGCGACGTGCAGCAGAAGGTCGTCGAAATCGACGGCATTGGCCTGGAGCAGCCGGTTCTGATACGCCGGATAGACCTTTTCGACGATCCCGCCGAGATAGTGGCCGCGGCGGGGCTCGTATTTTTCGGGCGTGAGGAGGTTGTTTTTGGCCCAACTGATCGCGTGGGCCACGCCGTCGGGGGTGGCGTGCGTGAGCTCCACCCCTTCGTCGGCGAGCGCCTCGGCGAGCATGCGCCGCGCGTCTTCGACGTCGTAGATCGAGAAGTTTTCTTCCAGGCCGACGTAACTGGCATACTGTCGCAAGAGGCGCGCGCAGAACCGATGAAAGGTCCCCATCCAGACGGTCGGCAGGGGAACGAGGCGCGCCAGGCGGGCTTTCATCTCGTCGGCGGCCTTGTTGGTGAAGGTCAGGGCGAGGATTTGCTTGCCGGGAATGCCCTGCTGCAAGAGGTTGGCGATGCGGTGGGTGACGACGCGGGTTTTGCCGCTGCCGGGTCCGGCCAGAATGAGGAGGGGGCCGGCGACATGCGACACGGCCTGGAGCTGGGCGGGAGTGAGTCCGACGAGGATGTCGGCGGGTCGGGCGGAAGCGGCGGCAGTGGTTTCCATACGCAACAGTAGCGGGCCGGCGGAGCGGCAAGCGGATGTCCTTTCCCGTCATTATAAACCGCGGCGGCAGCAGGCTGGAGGGCCGCTGTCACAGCATTGCTAGCAGTATCGAAAGAATTCCTGAAGAATGCTGGCGAAAAACGCTACCAATTCGTGCGCGACTTGTTATATTCTCCGCTCAAGTGATTGCAATTCTCGTTGCGAGTCGCCAATCGCGCGTTCAGGGACGATCGAGGCTGCCAGCGCGGAAAACGCAGCACGGAAACAGCGGGGGCCAGCGGCCTCCGATTGCTTAGGAATCGACGCTATTCATTCCCGCACGACCCACGGAGGGAGCCTATGAGCCGCACCCGCATTCCCGTCAGCCGCTTGCAAGAGAACAGCCGATTGACGGCTGAGCGGCTGGAAATGAGCACGGCGGAGATCGGCCTTTCGGTCCGCACGACGAACTGCCTGGAGGAGCGCGGCATCTTCACCGTGCGCGATCTCTTGAACAGCACACCGGAGCAGCTTCTGTCGATCGCCAATTTCGGCGAGAAAACGCTGGAAGAGGTGTATAAGGCGCTGGAGAAATTCGGCTTTTACCGGGCATCGCGGAAGCAGGCAGCGGCCGTTTAGCGGCGGCGGCGATCGCCTTGCCGTAGTGGGCCAACATGTGTGGTCCTCTCGCTCCGCGAGAGGAATTCCGCTCGCGGAGCGAGCGAACCACGGGGAAACTGGCCCACGAAGCGCCTTGCCGGCGGCTTTGTTGTGGTGAGCCGTCATTGTACAATGGCGTCATGGCGACGCTGACGGATTGCCTGCGCACTTTGCACCGGATTCACCGGCAGTTGGCCGATTTGCAAGACCGTCTTCAGCGGGGCCCCAAGCAGATCCGCGCCCACGAAGCCAACGTCAAGAAGTGCGAGGGGGACGTCGTCGCCGCCAAGGATGCGTATAAGCAGGCCAAGATGGCCTCCGACGAGAAACAGCTCCAACTCAAGCAGCGGGAGGCCAAGCTCAAGGACTTCGAGGCCAAGCTGTTCGCCGCCCAGAGCAACAAGGAATATCAGTTGCTCAAGGATCAAATCGCGGCCGACAAACAGGCCAATAGCGTGCTGGCCGACGAGATCCTGGAGGCCCTCGACAAGCTGGACGGGATTCAAGCGGCCATCAAAGCGGCCGACGGCAACCTCGCCAAAGCGAAGGAGGAGTGCGGCAAGGTCCGGCAGCGGGTGCAAGAGCAGCAGCAGGGATTGGAAACCGAGTTGGCCCGCATCACGGGAGAATTGCGGACAGCCGAGGGGCAGCTCGACACGGATTTGCGGCCCAACTACGAGCGCCTTGCCAGGTCCATGGGGGCCGATGCCATGGCGCCGGTTGAGGGCGAGTGCTGCGGCGGCTGCTCGCAAACGCTCACGCCGCAAACGATAAACGCCCTGCGGCTCGACAAGCCAGTGTTCTGCAAATCGTGCGGACGGCTGCTCTATGTCCCCGAATAGCCGGGGCCCTGTGACTGGGGCACTGTGACAGGGGGAGGCACGGTGACAGGGGGAGGCACTGTGACATAGGTTGTCACATGGCAGTAGTCGGAGCGCCATTTGTTCTCATTTCGCGTTGACCACGCTCGGAGCGCGCGGATAGATTGGCAGCGTGGAAGGTTGTATCAGGCGGCTGCCGCCCAGCCAGGCGGCCCGCAACACGGAGGATTCACGGATGGGTGGGGTGTTCGGCATTGTGGAGGTCCAGCCGGCGATCGAAGGGCTGAGCGAAAAGTCACCTCTGGCCGGAATGGCCCGGCGGCGGTTCGGCGGCAAGACTTTGCTCGAATGGGTCGTGCGGCGGATGTCGGACGCGGAGCGCCTGGACGGGGTTGTGGTGCTCGCCGGCGACGATAGCTTCTCCAAGAGCCTGGTCGCCCATTGTCCCTCGGACGTCCGCGTTTTTCACGCATCCGAATCCGATCCGCTGGGCCGCATGGCAGCCGCGGTGCGGCACTTTCAATGCTCGGCCGTGCTGCGGATGTCGGTCAGCCAGCCGTTCGTCGATCCCATCCTGATCGACCGGCTGCTGGCGCTGGTAGCGGCGAACCATAGCTGCGACTATGCGAGCTTCGCGCTGGCCGACGGGCGGCCGGTGATTGAGTCGAAGCTCGGCGTATTTGCCGAGTGGTGCCGCGGCGAGGCGGTGCTGCTGGCTAACCGTCTGGCGCGGCGGGCAGACGAGCGGGCCGATGCGACGCGATTCCTTCATTCGCACCCTGAGGTTTTTGCGATTCGCCTCTTTCCAGTTCCCGGCCAGCTCGACCGCGACGACGTGCGCCTGGCAATTCAGGATGAAGAGGACTGGGAGCACGTCCAGCTCATTCTCGACGCGCTCGGTCCGGAATCGCTCGACTGGCAGTTCATCACGGCCCTGATCGATCGCCAGCCGACGATCCGCGATTCGATGGCCCGCCGCAACCGGCAAGAAGCGGGGGCGTGCTAGCTGCAAAGTCCGCATACCCCGCAAAGTTTGCCTAAAGCACGCAGGTCCAACCGGCCGATTCTATTGGCCGACGCCGCGACTTTCTTGCGCGCGGCCCGCTCGCACCTCAAGGATTCGGCCATGACACGTGGTTTTCCCCAGCTCGCAGTGTTGATCATGGCGTCGCTGTTCGTAGCATCATATTCGAGCGGCTGTGCGATTTGCTGCGCGCCTTACGATGACTACTATCCGGCGATCGGCGGCCGGTGGGTCCGCGACAATCCCACACACGGACGGGTCGGCTCGGCCTTCGAGCCCGCCGGCCACAAGGTCGATGACCTCGCCGTCAGCGTGACGGAGCCGACACCCGCGCAGGCCGCCCCCCAGACGATAGCGCCCCGCCGCGACGGCGCGTCGTACTTGCCGACCGAGGAGTGAGCGGTCTAACATCGCGGGCTATGCCGCGCTTTGTTACACACCTGGAAGGGGCGATCGACGGCGATCGGCTTTCCGCCGATACGCTGCAAACGCTCCACAAAGACCGCCCGATCTGGGTCCGCTACGATCTGGCCGCAGTCGCCAAATCGCTCACGAAGGACCAGCTTCGCCAGCGGCCGCAGACCATGTGGCGCTATCGCGAGCTGCTGCCGTACTACGGCGAAGCGGACGTCGTTTCCTTGGGCGAGCGAATGAGTCCGCTGCTGGCCTGCCCACGGCTGGCTGGGCGATTGCGGCTCGAGCAGCTCTGGATCAAGGACGAGTCGCAGCTTCCGACGGGCTCGTTCAAATCGCGCGGCATGGCGATGGCGATCACGATGGCCCAGCGCTTCGGCGTGAAGCGTGTTGCGCTGCCTACGGCGGGCAATGCGGGCGGCGCCGCGGCGGCCTATGCCGCCCGGGCCGGCCTGGAATGCTTCGTCTTCATGCCGGCTGACACGCCCATCGTTAACCAATACGAATGCCAGCTTGCGGGCGCTCGGACCTTTCTCGTCAATGGCTTGATCAACGATTGCGGCCGGATTGTCCGCGAAGGCCAAGAGCGGATGGGTTGGTTCGATCTCTCCACGCTCAAGGAGCCCTATCGCATTGAAGGCAAAAAGACGATGGGGCTGGAGCTGGCCGAGCAGTTCGATTGGCAGTTGCCCGACGTGATTCTGTATCCAACGGGCGGCGGCACCGGCCTCATCGGCATGTGGAAAGCATTTGCCGAGCTGCAAGCGATGGGCTGGCTCGCGCCGGGCAAGCTGCCGCGAATGGTCGCCGCGCAATCCACCGGGTGTGCGCCGATCGTTCAGGCATTCGAGGCTGGGGCACGCTTTGCCAATCCGTTTCATAATGCGAAAACCGTCGCCAGCGGAATTCGCGTGCCAGCTGCAATCGGCGACTTCATGATCCTGGATGCCATCCGCGAAAGCGGCGGCACCGCGATCGCGGTTGAGGAAGAGCGCCTCGGCGAGTGGATGCGCCTGGCGGCGTCGCTCGAAGGCATTCTGGTTTGCCCTGAATCAGCCGCGTGCGTGGGCGCCCTGGAATGCCTCGTCCACCAAGGCTGGATTCGCGCAGACGAGCGGATCGTCATTTTCAACACCGGCGCGGCACAGAAATATGTCGAAGCAAGCCGCTGCGAAATACCCCGCCTCGACATTCAGAAACCACTCGATTGGGAGCGGATTGCAGCTCCAAGTGACAAGTGACCAATGACCCTCAAATGTGATACATCGGGTCGCCGCGGCCCTGAAGCTGGTGGGCCAGGTCGGCGAAGGTGATCTCGGCGAGCATTTCGCGCTCTTTGGCGTCGACTGCTTTCCACGCCTGCAAGAGCACCCGCACCGAACTCGTGTTGCGGCCGGCGCTCGACTTGATCGTCGATGCCGCCTGGCTGTCGACGACGCTCATCACTTCGTGGAGCGTAATGTCCTCGGGGTCTTTCGCCAGGCGGTAACCCCCCGTCGCGCCGCGGATGCTGGCCACGAGGCCGGCCGACTTGAGCTGCAAGAGAATCTGCACGAGGAACCGCGATGGAATACCGTGTGAATCGGCGATGTCGCGGATGCGAACCGGTTCACCGTTGGCATGCCTGGCTGCCAGCTCCAGGACGGCGATGCAGGCGTATTCGGTCTTCGCGGAGACATTCATTGGCTGTGCAGCCCGCACTCGGTCTTCGCGAACCCGCTCCAGCGACCGGCCCGTTCGTCCTCGCCCAGGAGCACCGCCCGCGTGCAGGGCCAGCAGCCGATGCTCGTATAGCCCTGATCGTGGAGCGGATTGTAGGGAATGTCGTGCTCGGCAATCAGCCCCCAAACGTCCTTTTTCGTCCAATTGGCCAGCGGGCTGACCTTCACCAGGCTGAACTTCTTGTCCCAGCCAACGATGGGCACCTTGGCCCGGTCGGCGCTCTGATCGCGGCGGATGGCGCTGGCCCAGGCGTGCATTCCGAGCACCGCCTGGTGCAACACTTTCACTTTGCGATCGGCGCAGCACTGGTCGGGGTTGGTGCGATAGAGCGGACCGCCGTGGATTTGTTCGTATTCGACGACGGTCGCCTCAGGCCGCTTCAGCTCGACCTCGATGCCGTAGCGGCGCTTGACTTCCTCGCGGAGGTCGAGCGTCTCCTGGAACTGGTAGCCGGTATCGAGATTGA
>JAKEHX010000289.1 GCA_022614795.1 Planctomycetaceae bacterium
GATGTGCAGACGAACTGCACGAAGTAGTCGCGGATCTGCTTCTTCTGGTCGTCGGTCCGTTTATCGGGCTCGACCTTGATCCCGTCCTTCACCGGCCCGGGCACCGACGACTTCTCCTGGGTCTTCTCAAAGGCCTCCCACGCCGCGAGCGACTCAAAGCCCTGGCCATCCTGCGGCGTGCGCGTGACGATGCCCGCCTTGTCCCAATAAGTCGTGCCGCCGTGCTGGGTGAACGCCCAGCCGTTGATGGCTGCTCCTGGATTCAGGCCGACCTTGGCGGCTTCGACCTCCAGCCGCACCCACTCGCCAGTCTTGGGGAGTGGCCCCATCGCCAGCCGGCTGGGCGAATTGGCGCCGCCCCAGGGAATCACATCTCGCCCCAGTAGCAGCGATGCTCCCACGAGCCGTCGTTCCACTGGAGCATGATCTCCTTGGGCGGATCGGCCGGGTCGAGAAAGACGTAGGCGAATAGCTTGTCCCCCTCGCCCACTTTGAGACCAGGATTGGCGCCGGTGAAGAAGTGCTGGCTGAGGTCGCTGGCCTTGCGCGTCGTCGCCTTCTCGCCGCTATAGACTTGCCCGTCGGCCTTGGTGACGAACTTCCACTCGCTGTTGCCCTGAAGCTGTGCTCCCGGCGGTGCGGCGTCGTCAATCCAAACGAATTCCTTGAGCTCGGCGGTTGCGGCGGGAGTTGTCCCCAGCGGGTCGATGTATTGGTTTGCCGCCAGCGTTTCGGCGATTTGCTTGTTCACGCCAGCGATCTGGTCGTCGAACTCCTTGAGCTTGGCCTGCTGCTCGGGCGTAGCCAGCTTCTTGATCGGCGGGGGCGAGAGGGCATTGCCGTCCATCGCCGCGTCAGCCGCCGAGTTGAAGAAGGCGTACAGCTGATAAAACTCCTTCTGCGTCACCGGGTCGAACTTGTGGTTGTGGCAAACCGCGCACCCCAGCGTCAGGCCGAGAAACACCGTGCTCATCGTCTCGGTTCGATCGACGGCGTACCGCACGCGGACTTCCTCATCGATCGAGCCCCCTTCGCTCGTCGTGACGTTGCAGCGGTTGAAGCCCGATGCTACGAGCTGATCAAGCGTCGGATTGGGGAGCAAATCGCCGGCGAGCTGCTCGACGGTGAACCGATCGAACGGCAGGTTTTCGTTAAAGGCCCGCACGACCCAGTCGCGATACGGCCACATCGACCGCTCGTTGTCCAGATGCAAGCCGTGCGTATCGCCATAGCGGGCCGCATCGAGCCAGTAGCGGGCCATGTGCTCGCCATACCGGGGCGAGCGGAGCAAACGATCGACAACAGCCTCAAATGCTGCGCTCTCTCTGTCTCTCTGTCTCTCCGTCCCTCCGTCCTGGTCACCACCAGCGGAGCACGCTGCGAGGAATGCCTCAACTTCCTCCACGGTCGGCGGCAGCCCTGTCAAATCCAGCGTCGCACGCCGGATCAGCGTCACCTTGTCGGCCTTGGGTAAGGGCGACAGTCCCTCTTTCTCCAGGCGGGCGAGGATGAAGTTGTCGATCGGGTTCCGCACGGCTGCCTGATGCTGCTTCAGCTCCGGCAGCGGCGGGCGCACGGGCGCGACGAATGACCAGTGCGCCTTGAACTCGGCCCCTTGTTCGACCCATTTCTTCAAGAGCTCGATCTGCTGCGGTGTGAGCGACTTGCCGCTGCCCTCCGGCGGCATCCTTTCGCTCGCGTCCGCGGCGGTAATTCGCCGGACCAGCTCGCTTTCCGCCGGTTTGCCAGACACCACGGCGGTCGCGCCCGATTCGAGTTTCGAGGTCGCCCCCTCCAGCGTGTCCAGCCGCAAGTTCGCCTGGCGGGTCTTGTCGTCGAACCCGTGGCACTTGTAGCAGGCGTTACTGAGGATCGGCCGGATGTCGCGGCTGAAGCTGAGCCTCTCCTCGGCGCCGATCGGCGAAACAACAACAGCAGCAATGAACAGCGGCAAAGCGAAGCGGGCAGCGGCACGCATCGGCACTCTTCCAGCGGGTGGCAGGGTGGGACAATCGAGGCAGGAGCCGCATGGTAAAATCGCAAAAACCGACAGCGGCTGGAGCGAATCGCCGAAGGCAATCGCTCCGCCCCCATTACAGCACAGGGGCGGGGAAACGTCCAGCCAAAACGGCCCCGCGATTGAAGCGGCCGATCCGCCCGCCTACAACAAAGATGCCTTTCTGCCTCTCTGACCGGGAGCTTGCCATGTGTCGTGTACTCTGTTGCCTCACCGCCGTGTTTATCGCCATTGGAGCAAACACGCTGGCCGCACAGGACAAACCCGCCCAGGCGATCAAGGTCCGCCTGCTCGACACGACGGCTCTGGTGGGCAGTCACAACTGCTTTCTTTCGGACGACGGCAAGTTCGACCTGATCGGCGAAGGCGAGCCGGGCCAGAAGACCCGCTGGAGCTTGTGGAACGTGACCGAAGGAAAGCTTGTCCGCTTCCTCTCGGCCGAGAAGGGCAAGGGCACGGCACCCTACGCCGGCGATGACAAGGCCGACTTCGGCGCGAAGATCGATTTCGACGGCCGCCTCGATGCGGTTAGCTTCTCGACCGACGGCAAACTGGTCGTCGGCTTAGCTAGGCCGGTGCTCGTCTGGGAAGTTGCGACCGGCAAGCTGCTGCACGAACTGGAAAACCGCGGCCACCATCATCATACGTTCCGTTTCGTCGATGACCGGCACATTGCCGCCAAGTTCCAAGGCGGGACCGGCGTCGAGTTGATCGACGCCCTGGCCGGCGAGCGGAAGACGCTCCTGGAGCCGACGAACTTCGAAAGCTACGGCGGCGGCGTCCACGGCGACGATTTCACGCTGGTCAGCGTGTTTGAGATCTACTCGCTCTCGCTCAAAACCGGCCGGCGCACCAGCCGGGCCGCAATTCCGCCGGGCAGTTCGCGCTTCGCCCCCTCCGCGTCGTGGTACACGCGCGATGGCTCGAAGTTCCTGATCCAGCGGGAAGGGCGGGTCGAGGTCTGGGACACGGCGACGTGGACCAGGCAAGGGGACACTTCGTACGTCGAGGACAACAAGTCGCAGGACATCAAGGGCATCGCCCGTGCGGCGGGATTGTTGGCGATTGCCCAGCCCGGCACGCTGGAACTTTGGGACGCAGTCAGCGGCGGCATGCGGACGCTCGTGGTGTTGCCGACCCAGCGTTCGCAGCTATGCGCCTTATCGGCCGATGCCAGCCGGATGATCGTCAGCCGCGAGCGGGCCGGGGCGGTTGTCATCGAGTTTGACGGGACGCCGGAAACCGGGGCCATCGACGTAGCCGGGAAGATCGACGAGCAGAAGCCACAGCCGACGCGGTAGGTCGTAGCGGAAGTCGCCAGACTTCCGGCCCTATTTTGCTGCCGTGGCGCGGCATGATTTACAATGGACGATCATGTGGCCACAGGCAACGCAAACCCGAAACCCCGTGCAGCGGATGCCGCGGCGGACATGGCTGCGCCTGGGCTCGTTGGCCGCGATGGCGGGCTTGTCGTCCGCGCGACCTGCCGGCGCCGCCGAGCCGCAAGCGGCGCCAGGTTTCGGCCGGGCCAGGTCGGTCGTGCTGGTCTTTGCCAACGGTGGGCAAAGCCAGCTTGACATGTGGGACATGAAGCCCAGCGCCCCCCTCGACGTGCGCGGGGCCTTTCAGCCGATCGCGACGAGCGTCGCTGGCGTCTCGTTTTGCGAGCACATGCCGCGGATTGCCGCGGTGGCCGATCGGTTGACCGTCGTCCGCAGCCTGTCGCACGAGGATTTGGACCACGGCTCGGCGGCCTACCTGGCCCTCACCGGTTGCTACCACGCCCGCCGATCGTCGAATCCGCCGCCGTCGCCCACGGACAACCCCACCTACGGCGCGGTGCTCCGCCGCGTGCGGCCGACGCCCCGGTTTGTGGCGGATGCCGTTCACCTGAATGGCCCGGCGCTGATTCCCTTCGAGGCGGGTCCCGGTCAGAACGGCGGATTCCTGGGACGGGCGTTTGAGCCGCTGGTCGTCGGCGATCCGGCCGGGGCCGCGGGAGCGATCCCCGGGTTGGCCCCGCAGCTCGATCTGCCCCCCGAGCGCATGGACGACCGCTTGAGCTTGAAGCAGACGCTCGATCGTGAGCTGTCGAGGCTGGACGCATTGCAGCCGGCTTACGAAATGGACGGGCTGTATTCCCAAGCCCGGGCCATGCTGGCTTCGCCACAAGTGCGAGCAGCCTTCGACTTGTCGGCCGAGCCCGCGGCGATTCGCGATTCGTATGGCCGGCACCGCTCCGGGCAATCGCTTCTGTTGGCGCGGCGATTGGTCGCGGCCGGCGTACCCTATGTCAACGTCATCTGGAACCATTCGAACCGCGGCCAGGACGAATCGGACGAGACCGACCAGTTCGGCTGGGACACGCACAACGACATTTTCACGGTCCTCCGCGACCGCTTGTTGCCGCGATTCGACCAGAGTTTTTCGTCCTTCATCGAAGATCTCGACCGGCGCGGGCTGCTCGACGAGACGCTCGTTGTTTGCATGGGCGAATTCGGTCGTGCGCCGCGAGTGGCGCTGGAGCCGCGATTTGCCGGCGCGACGCCCGGCCGCAAACACTGGGCCAGCGCCTATTCGATCGTCGTCGCGGGAGCGGGCGTCCAGCGCGGCGCGATTGTCGGCGCGACCGACCGTTTCGGCGCGGAACCGATCACCGATCGCTACGGACCTTGGGATGTCGCCGCCACGATGTTTCACGCCCTGGGCATCGACCCGCATGCCCATTACCTGGACTCGCTCGGCCGCCCACTGGCGATCGCCAGCGGCAAACCGATCGCGGCCATCTACGCTTAGGGTAGCGGAAGTCGCCAGACTTCCGGCTCGATCGTGGCTGCACTGTCGGAATTCTGGCGAATTCCGCTACCGGTTTTGCAGTTGCCGCCAGATTTCGTCAGGCCAGGCATAGCTGCCGGGTTTGATCAAGAACGTCGGCGTGCCGGCCCGATCGAGCGGCTGGAGCACGCCGACACCCGCGGGGGCTGTTTGGACGACGCGAAAGCGCGTCCAGCCGCGACATTCGGCAATCGCTGCGGCGGTGGCGCCTCCTTCGGCTAGGGTCGTCGCGACGGGCGTCGCCTCCAGCAGCATTGCCGCTACGCTCGCCAATCGTGGCAATTGTTGCTGCACCTGGGATGGACGGCTGGAGGCGGGATCAATTGCAATCGCCAACACGCCGCGACTCACTAACTCGGCAGCCGCCCCCTGGACGACGCTCGTCAAATCCGCAGTCGCTTCGGGCAAGGCCAGGATCGGGATTCGTTGCGCTTGACACGCGCCCTTTCTCGCGGTCCAAGCGGCGCGGCTGCCGCAAACAAGCAATGCCGGGCGGCCGACCAGCGGCGGTATTGCAGGACGAGCCCCGCTCCCCTGCCCTGCCCCATGAGTATCGAGCAGCGCGGCAAAGAAATCGGCTGCTCCAGCGGGCAATACGTCCTTGTCGAGTTGGACGGCGAATCGATGGAGTTGCCATGAATCGGCCACGTCCGGCACATCGATGAGGTCGCTCTGACCAAGCAACTCGCTGATGACTGCCGACGTGCGCGGATGTTCGGGGTCGTCGCGGAACGGCGTCTGGTCGAGCGGCACACCATCGATCAAGAGCCGCGAGTCAGCGATGGTGCGGCCGCGGGACGGATTGGCCGGGACAAGCAGAGCACGCGATCGTCCGGTCGCCCGCAGCACCGCCTCAATTTCGACTCGCACATTCCCCCGCAAGACCGAGTCGACTTTCTTGTAGATCCACGCGGACCTCGCGGCGGCGACCGCCCGCGCGACTTGCTCGACGCGCTGGGCCGCTAACGTCGGCGGCAAACCGCGCGAGTCGGGATCCACCGCGATCGCCTCGGCGTCGCTGGTTGGATCGAATTCGCGCTGCACTTCCGCCGAGTAGCCGCGGGCGAACGCGATTCCCGCCAGCTCCGCCGCACCGCTCAAGTCATCAGCAATGACAATCACGGAGGACATTAGGGACTCACCTCACCAGCCTTAGTGCCAGCCGCACGGCGGCAAACAGGCTGCTGGGGTTCGCCTTCCCTTGCCAGGCAATGTCGCACGCCGTGCCGTGATCGACGCTCGTGCGGACGATCGGCAGGCCGAGCGTCGTGTTCACCGCAGAGTCGAAGGCCAGGGCCTTCACCGGAATGTGACCCTGGTCGTGATACATGCAGACAAACGCGTCGGTCGCCTTCCGCTTCCATGGCAAGAACGCGGTGTCCGGCGGCAGTGGGCCCTCGATCTGGATTCCTTTGCCACGTGCCGCTTCGATCGCGGGGATGATGATCCGCTCTTCCTCGCGGTCGCCAAATAGGCCGTGCTCACCGGCGTGCGGGTTGAGTCCGCAAACGACGATCTTAGGCGGCCGGCCGCGCAACAGCGTCAGTGCGTCGGCGGTCAGGTCGATCACGTCCACAATGCGCTCGGTCGTGAGCAGGCTCGGCACGTCGCGATAACCGACGTGGACCGTCACGAACGTGCAGGTGATCTCTTCGGAATACTGCATCATGCACGACCGCGGGGCCTTCGTGCGGTCGGCGAAAATCTCGGTGTGGCCAGGATACTTGATGCCGGCCGCATGCAGCGCTTCCTTGTTGAGCGGCGCGGTCGAAACGGCAGCGACCTGGCCGGCCAGAGCTGCGTCGATCGCCCGATCGACATACGTGAATCCCGCCCGGCCCGTGGCGGCGCTGACGACTCCCGGCTCGACCATGGTGGCATCGACCGCTTGCCAATCGATGATCGTCGGCACGGCGATGTTGGCCCAATTTGCCTGCCACTGAGTGGGAGTGATCGGGGCGGCCAGCAGCGGCAAGCGTGTCTGCGCCGCGACCCGGTTCAAAATGGCCGCGTCGCCAAACAAAACTGGCACGCACTCGCGCCGAATCTCCTCATCCGCGAGCAGATGCAGGCAAACCTCCGGCCCAACGCCCGCCGGGTCGCCCATCGTCAGTGCAATGCGAGGAAGCATGATTTTCGCCATCGCGAGTGTGCAAGCGGCTGCGAAGGTTTCGATAAGTCGTTGTCGCCCAATAGGTTACAAGATCAGGGCCCTTTGGGGAACGCGCCCGCCCGCCCGCCCAATTGCCCTACTCTCCCAGCGCAGCCAGCGGTACACTCCACCCCCGCCGATTCTGTTGGCCAGCCGGGCCAAGTCTTGATTCCCATTTCAGGCACGCCTCGTTCAGGCACTACTCGGACCGGCTGGTCGTCAATCGACGTAAACCAAAGTCTTGAAACGGGTTTTGGGGCGTTTACAATGAGTTGTGCGCCCCGAATTCCGCAAACCTCGCCGCCAAGGTGACTTATGCGAGCTGCGGTACTTGGGATGTTGGTAGGGTTGGGGGTTCTCGTCGCCCTGACTTTCGGGTTCCCGGAGGCCAGTGCTCAGCGGGCGGCCCCCGACCGGGCCACGTCGTCGGACCTCATGGCCCTGAGCTTTGATGCTGGCGACGGGCGTCAGCAAGTGACGGTGATCGATCCGAAGAGCCGCGTGATGGCAGTCTATCACGTCGATCGGACCACCGGCGCGCTGACGCTCAAGAGTGTCCGCAACATTCATTGGGACTTGCAGATCGAGGATTTCAATTCCGCGAATCCGACGCCGCGCGAGATTCGCGCCTTAACCGACCCTCGCACGGAATCACGCTGACCGCACGCTCGGACAAGAGCGCCGGTCCACGCACGCCGCATCGGCGTGACCAGGGAGCAACACATGGCCGGCAAGTTTGTCGATCTCAATGAAGCCGCAAAGATGATCGGGATGACCCCCGATGAACTCGTCGAGTTGCGATCGAAGGGAGACATCTTCGGTTACCGCGACGGGGCGAGCTGGAAGTTCAAGCTGGAAGAAGTCGAGCGCGTGGTTGCCTCCCGGGCGCCTGGTGGAGGTCGTGGCAGCGATTCGTCGGTCATGAGCCTCGAGGACGAAGAGTTCATCACTGGTCTCTCGTCGAAGCTTCTCGCCGAAAAGGCTCAGGAAGAATCGGGCTCGATCCTGGTCAGCGAAGAAGCCCTGGGCGTTTCGGCCACCGGCTCAAGTACGATCATCGGCAAGGGGAAGAAGCCCTCCGACAGCGACATTCAGCTCGCCTCAGAGAGTGACATCGTCCCGGGCAGCGACAAGCTCCTCGAAGCCCCCGGCAGCAAGTTGCAGCTCGGGGCCGACGTGGGGGACGTGCTCTCGGGTTCCGATATTCAGGTCAAA